>JAHDSB010000150.1 GCA_018433015.1 Clostridia bacterium
TACAATCATCTTGATAGGCCTCCTGTCGTATTTGTCTAGACAACAAAATTGTACAGGATATCGGCTCTATCGGGAAGAGGGTACTTGTACTCTCTTCCTTTTTTTGTCTACTTATTCTGCCAATGATAATTATACTCTAACGAAAGGACTAATTTATTACCTCTTGACATTATAAAAAAAGTATTATAATTATATTTGAGACCAAAAAAAGACTCTGGGGAACTTTTTTTAGTATTTATTCGTCTAATTAATAAGGGGGTTGCTTTTCGCTCAACACTTACCTTAGACAAGGGCAGCTAAAATTCTTGAGATATTTTTTAATAAGTGTCCTTATCCCCAAATAAAAAGAAATTGTTTAAGCCAAATTAATAATAAAGCTTGGCTTAATATTTTATGCTTCTGGAGGAGTAAAATATGGAATTTAAGGAAATGTTTTCTATGCCTTTGGATGTAATAATGGTACCGGCACAAATTATTTTATCTATAGTAGCCGTTTACTTCTTCATCTTAGGTATATCAGGACTGTTTCATTTCAGGCACCCCAAGTCCCATAAACCGCAAAAAACCATAGCTATAATAGTACCGGCCCATAATGAAGAAATGGTTATCGGACCTTTAGTGGACAATTTAATGTCCCTTAACTACCCTAAGGAATTATATGATGTTTTTGTTATTGCCGATAATTGTACCGATGGGACCGCCAAGGTAGCCCGACAACACCAAGCTCTTGTATATGAACGTTTTAATGAAACAGAAAAAGGTAAAGGGTATGCTTTGGAATGGATGTTTGCCAAGCTCTTTAACTTACAAAAAAAATATGACGCCGTAGCTATTTTTGATGCCGATAATCTTGTAGACCCGGAATTCTTAAGACACATGAATAATCATCTGTGCGATGGGAATAAAATTATCCAAGGATATATTGATGCCAAAAACCCCTTAGATACCTGGTTAACAGCAGCTTTTGCCATGTCTTTTTGGGTAGCCAACCGTATGTTGCAGCTAGCCCGCTATAACTTAGGCTTTTCAAATTATTTGGGTGGAACTGGAATGGTAATTTCTCTGGATGTGTTGAGGGAAATCGGTTGGGGCTCTACATCCCTAACAGAAGATTTGGAGTTCAGTTTACGAGCCCTCTTAAAAGGTTATAAGACTACTTGGGCTCACGAAGCTCGGGTCTATGATGAGAAGCCTTTAACCTTTAAACAAGCCTGGCATCAAAGAAAACGTTGGGCCTTAGGTCATGTGGAACTTTTCCGCTCCCTGAGCTTAGAATTTATTAAAGAAGCTTTTCATCAAAGAGAGATAATATTGTTTGATACAGCAATAGTTGTTCTCCAACCTCTCTTAGTCATTTGTATGGGTCTTTTCTCTATTGTGGGGTTAATAAACGCTTGTTTTATAGAGATTTATACCCCCATCTTCCCCTATATCTGGCCTCCCATGGTATGGGAATTAGTCAGTACTCTACAAATCCTCTATCCTTTCCTAGTAATTTGGATGGATGATTTGCCTCGTCCCGTCATTAAATGGACATTTATCCATTATCTACTTTTTGTATATAGCTGGATTCCCATTATGTTCTTAAGTTTCTTCGGCAAAACACGAGTTGAGTGGTCCCACACCCTACATACTCGCAGTATAAGTATTGCAGAGATGGGAAGGCACAGATAAGCAATTTAATATTAACGTATTATTGTTAATAAAAAATCCTGGAATTACTTCCAGGATTTTTTTCATGGTAAAATTTTCTTTTAAGTTAAGAATGAAATCTGGGAGAAGCCACATTAGGCCGATTTAGAGCGTGGGATCCGTTTATTTGATCAAATACATCGGTGTCACAAACACAGTTCATAGTAGCAGGCAAAACATTCGCATTACCAAAGATTATCCCAAACCCTCTATTTACTTTTTCATTAAGAAAGGTATCTCCTATAGTATTATCACCCATTATAATTTCACTATTATTATCTATGGCATTTATCTGTACAGCTCCGATATTTATTAATCTTGGCATATATATAGCCCCTGCCTTTTTTCGACCTGCTAATATATTCTATGTTAATAAATTATTTTAGGGATAAGTAAATTATCCCCCCAAGGAAACTTTCTCTTAATGGCACATAACACTTTAATAAATCATATATTTTAGCAAGAACCCTTAAGGAGGTTTTTCAGAACCATGGAATCTCTAGTATTTAACCTCACCATTGGCGCTATTAAAATTTCTACGGTAGAAAATGCCTCAGCTGTGAACATTGGGAAAAATCTCCTGTTAGATTGGGATAGTCACAGCAAAACTAACCAGGGATTGGGGAATATCAGCGGCGATCACAATGGTTTACAACATCTGGCTAATCAAGTTGATGACCCTGATAAGCTGGACTTTCTTAGCCCCTCTGTTCCGGGAAACTATCAGCAAGAAGATCTACAACAGCTCATAAATAACTTTTTTCAGGAGGAGTTATAATGACACCTATTAATCTCTTGTCACTACAAATTCAGGCTGTGAATCATGTTTCGGAAGTTAATTTTGGCAATACCGCAATTATTAATGTAAAAAGCCTTTATAAAGGTAATGAAGGTTGCGGTAGAATCTCCGGAGATTTGAACCAATTGCCCATAACTCTTAACAACATCAATGATCCCGATATCATCGATACCATGTTTTCCCATGAATATAATAAAAATTCTTAAAAAACTAACTATATTTTATATTACAATGGGGAGCCTTCTCATCAGGCTTATTTTTTTTATCTTTAGTTTCTTTAGCTTTAGAATTATTTTTAAGCTTTCTTATTTTGTAACCAGCTGAATTTGCATTCTTAGAATTTATATTTTCATGGCTATTGTTGACCCCATGAGTCACACCAATATTTAAAGCACCACTAACTTCCTTGATGTTTAGATTCTCCAGTTGAAAATTAATATCACCTACATATAAATTCTCAATCTGCAAATTTTCCGGGAGTGTCGGGATACTAGCCAGTACAACACGAATTTTCTCTAACTCAGAAGCTAGCTTATCTATTTTTACTTCTAGAGAATCTTGAGATCCTGTTCCCGACATAGCCATCTCCTCGTCTGCCTGTAGTTCTTATTTAATATTATTCTTGATAAATAAAGAGGTTACAACAAGACACTAAAATAGTCTTCATTTTATGATATCGTCTAAATATAAAGGGCACCAAGTAATATCATATTGTTTTTCCAGTCCTTCTTTATCTGCTTGGTTGCAAACATAATACCCTTCGGGACATTCCCTTACTCTCCCATCCTGTCTAAACTTATTCACTTCTTCTTTTACAGTATTTTGTGTACTAGCACTCAATTTATCAACAATTATTTTACTCTTTGTACTATTAGGATTATTTAAGTTCTTTTCTACACAACTCATAATAACTTCTTCATCGGTAACATAATAACGCATATAATCCCCCATTCCCCTGTTCTTTTTATATTTTCCTATTCTCATTAATTAACAGTAGGCGTGTTTATATTATTATTAAACTGTATTTTTATATATGTACTCATAAATCAGAAGTTTATAATATTTGCACAATATAATATTTTCATAAATTCTCCCTCCTTAATCGAGTCGAACACGTTTTCGATTTATTATTATTATAGTGCAACTTACAATTTAATACAACGGGCATTTTTTTAGAGATATCGTCGATAAAAGTCGAATACCTGTAAACAACTAGTCTACAGGTAAAAGTAACAGCTTTTATTTTATTTTCCACATTTTCAACAATTTTGCTATACCCCATATTTAATAATATATTTTCTGGGCAACTTCTTTTAGCCAATAAAAATCGCATTCCACACTTTTGCCAAATAAATTAGCGATATCTGCTACTGACAAGTATTTATTAATAGCTAACATATATATTATTTTTGACCTTCTAATATCTTCTAAATTAAGGCTTACCAAATCTATTTTATGCTGATCCCCCTTAACATCCTGGGATATGATCTTATCTACCAGTTTAGTTTTGCTCAAAATTTGTCGCAACATCAAGGAAGGATTAGAAACAGATTCATCTTTAGTATTCTTTATCTTAGCAGTAATTGCAATAGGTTTTATTAGATAAGGGGAATATCGATAAGGATATAGCAAGATCTTACCGTTTTTATCTACCCGGGCATACAGACGTTCATTCATTACTGCAATTAAATCATTAACTACTTCAAAATCATCTATAATAATCTCTCTACCATCTTTGAGTTTTAATTTAGCTTGTTTGATCTCTGCTTGTTCATCCTTTATCCATTGGATGTCTGATTCCTTTAAATAACGGATTTCAGAATTTGCCAGTCCTTCCCAGGCCAATTCAAATAAGATTTTATCACGAAAATTGTACTCTTCCCCTTCCGTAATAAAAGTCAAATTTTTTCTAATAATTTTGTAATCCTCGTATGTTAAAATTCTAGACCTAAGTTTAGGATAAGAAATATAAGAAAAAATCGGCTTAGTAGGCTTCAAGCGTTGGGGATCTAAACCTTCCTTAGCACTAATAAAGTTTTGAATATCCCTGATGGTTGCTACATACTTTCTAATACTATTAGCACTTATAGACTCCATAGAAACTAAGATTTTATCAAGATCATCATCAGTCCAGTCTTGAACAGACTTGTGCAGTTCATTTAACTTGTCAAAACAAACGGAATATACATATGTATCTTTTCTTTTCAGTCTTTTCAACAACTCTTCTTTATATGAACTGTACAAAAGTATCACCCTTCTCTATACATTTTTCGCAGTACTTTCAAGTCATTTACGGTATGCTGCAAGTTTTTGATCGATGTGTTAAGTTGTTCTACTATTTCTTCATTTTCATTCATATTCCCTGCATTATCTAATAATACCAGAATATCTAAGATATCTTGTCCGGGAATGTCCTGCCATCTTTTTTCAAAAAAATCATTAAGTAAAATAGTGGCTTTTTCGATGCCATATTTAGAAAGAAAATAGTTGAAGATTTCTCGTTTGTGTTTACGTTTGATTTCTGCAAAATTTAAAATCATACCATCAACACCTTTATTTTAATAAAAATATATTTGTATTCAAATCTTTTTTATTAATTATAATTTAAAATTAGTACATATTGTTTAATTTATCATGCAAATATTCCTTATTAGAAATATAAACATTTTCACCATATTATATCATAAAATTCCCAGATTTTATTAGGTATATTTGTATTTCCTACTATAACTAAACTATAATTTAATAATTTACGCTTTACACTTTAATAATAATATAGTATCCTTTAATTGCATCAGACAAAGTGTTACCATCCGCTATCTTACTATTACAACTTTGTAAAGGTAGCTTACGGATAAAGCGCTAAAATAAAACCCTTTAAAGAGCGAGAGGAGTTGAGAGCCTTGATTTTTCAACAACAATCTCTAGAACATTTAAAAGACCAATATGTCTTCAGTCTGCGTACAGTTACTGCGTATACCACAAAAAAGCGTAAAGAATATAAGGCTGCTTCCAGTACCAGAACTAAAGTAGAAATTTCTATTCTTAATCAAATTACTGCTGACCTTCATACTTCCATTCTCTTGATGGAAAGATACCTTCCACCGAACAATCAAATCTATTTACAAAAAGAATTACAAGGATATACTAAACGTCACTCTAGTAAAAAATATAGCCCTCCCAACTTGCAAAAACATTCGGAAAATCCCGAAGCTTATATCTGCGATTTAATGATGCAAAAAAAATTGTTCGACACAATTTATAAAATCCTTACTCCCCGACAATTCGAGATCGTCTATATGTATTATTACCAAAATATGCCCCTGTCTAAAATAGCTAAAACATGTGAGATTTCCACGCCAACTGTTACGGAACACTTGCACAAAGCCCTGGCTAGAATTAAAAACTGTCCTGATTTTATTAAGTTTTTACAGAATCACCTAGCAAGAACCTAATTTTTACGGCTAAAAAAGTACATATAATTTATGAGAGGAGGTTCAGGTATGAAACTAAATAAGCAAGAAAACAAAGGCTGGGACAAATATAGTATCTACCTCCAAGTAAAAGGGGACAACCCTCATTTATCAGAGGAAGATGCTTTACAAAGAAGTAATTTAATATATAAAGAACTGAATAGATTAAATCAGCAATCCCGCAGATTGGACAAGCATTTCTA
>JAHDSB010000030.1 GCA_018433015.1 Clostridia bacterium
GTGATAATATTATTTCTTGTTTTTGCACTAAATTAATCATCCCCTGGTCCCCCTATGAAATGTCATAGGGTTATTTTATATTTCTCCTAGGGGAATTTTCAAGTATTCTACTGGGGTAATTTTAGATTATCATAAACAACTTAAGTCAAGAGGGTGAGGAAGAATATAAGAAGTCTATTTATGAGCGGATGCTTAGAGGTAAAAAACTATCCGAGTTCGAAAAAGAAGTAAAAGAACAATTCAAAAAAGAACCCGCTAAAATGAAGTTACTTATTGTGGTGGACAAACTATTAACAGGTTTTGATGCACCAAGTGCCACTTATCTATATATTGATAAATCTATGCGTGATCATGACTTGTTCCAAGCAATCTGTCGAGTTAATAGACCGGATGGTGAGGATAAAGACTATGGTTACATTGTAGATTATATGGATTTGTTCCGTAATGTACAGTTGGCAGTTGCCGATTATACAACTGAGGCTTTCGATAACTTTGATAAAGAAGATGTTGAAGGACTTATTAAGAATCGTTATGATGAAGCCAAATCTGAAATGGTAGGTGCAATTGCATCACTTAAGGATTTGCTGGAAAATGTAAATGATCCGAAAGAGGATACTGATTATATTGAATATTTCTGTGGTGAAAATAGTGAGGATGATGAGAGAATAGGTCGTAGGGATATATTATACGCTCTTACTGCATCCCTGACTCGTTCCTTTGCAAATTGCTGTGATAAACTTGTGAGCAACTATGGTTATTCAGATAATCAAGTTAACCAGCTTAGAAGTGATATTTCTGGATATAACAAAATAAAAGAAATGATTAAACTTGCTAGTTGTGATTATATTGACTTGAAGCCGTATGAGGCGGATATGCGTTATATCTTGGACACCTACATTCGTGCCGAAGATTCTAAGGTTGTAAGCGAACTTGCCAATATGCCATTGGTTGAGTTGCTATTAAATAATACAACTACAACACCAATAGATGCATTAGTGAAAGAACTTCCAGGAAGCGATAATGCTAAAGCGGAGATAATTGAAAATAACTTGCAACATGAAATTGTTAAGAAGATGTCATCAAATAAAGTCTACTATGGTAAGCTATCGGAAATGCTCCAAATAGTTATTGATCAAAGACGAATTGAGGCTATGAGTTATGAGGAGTATCTGCGTCAAGTGGTAGAACTAGCACAAGCGATTTTACGTCCGGAAGAAAATTCTGATTATCCTGATGCTATTAAGAAAAGCGAAGCCAGAAGAGCTTTCTTTGATTACTTTGATAGAGATGAAAAACTGGCTATAAATAGTGACAATGCTATCCGTAATGCAATACGTCCTGATTGGAAGCGAAATTTCCAGAAACAACAAAATATAAGACTTGCTATATATCAAAATTTATTGGTATATGGTTATGACGAAGATGTAGCAACTGAAAAAACAAATGCCGTCTTCGAAATAGCTGAAAGACAGGGAGAATACGATGTGTAATGAAGTAATCATTGGCGGTATGCCAATAGAGATTATCAAAAAGCAAAATCTTAAAAATCTTTATATAAGGGTTAATCCCCCAGAAGGAAATGTAACCGTCAGCACTCCTAGTGATTATCCTGATGAAGAAATAAGGCTTTTTGTTTTAAAGAAAATGCCGGAGATTACAAAGGTGAGAGATAGGATGTTGTCACAACCACGTCAAACTGAACGTGAATATGTGTCTGGCGAATCACATTATTTATGGGGAAAGCCTTATCGGTTGCAGGTCGTTTATGAAGGAAACAAATACGAAATTACTAAACTACCAAATAAAATAATTTTAACTGCTCCCGAAAGATCAACCAAGGAATCTAGGGAGAGGGCTTTTAACGAATGGTACAGAGAAGAACTTAAACGAGTATTGAATGGTGTGGTTTCGAGGTGCGAGGCAAAGACAAACCTTTATGCTAATGAATACAAAATAAAAAACATGAGGACAAAATGGGGTACTTGTAACATTGATAAAAAAAGAATATGGATTAATTTGCAGCTTGCTAAAAAGCCGGTCGAATGTCTTGAGTATGTGGTTATACATGAACTAGTACACTTGATAGAAAAGAATCACACCCATAGATTTCATGCTCTTGTTGAGGAGTTCTACCCTACCTGGAAAGAGGCAAGAAAGCTATTAGCAGAGCTGCCTTTAGATTATATTGAAAAAGGGGAGTGGGTAGAGAATGAAGAGCAAAATAACATCGAGTGATATTTTTGATATTAATAAAAAATCGGGCGCATTGATACTTGGAAAGAATCGACTTGATGATTATGCAACTAAATTTCTAACAAAATATTGTAAGCAGGCATTGGTTGATCCAATGCCTCTTCCAGTTGAGGAGATTCTTCAGGATATGGGACTAACAGTACAAGAAGTTTCCTTATCTAGCAATTTAGATGTTTTTGGTTGTTGTTTGCTATTAGATGCACATATAGATGTTTATGACCAAGAAACAAGGCAATATACATCAACTGCTTTTAATGCTGGAACTGTATTGATTGATCCATTATCTGAAGCTGTATTTGGTGAAGGTTCGAGAAGAAACACACTAATCCATGAGGCACTGCATTGGGAAAAAGATAAAAGATATTTTGAAATCCTTGAGATAAAAAGTAAAAACGCATCTGAAAAGCTATACCCTATTTTATGCCGTCAATCTGAGACTTTCTATACTCCACCTGAGGGAAAGAACACAAAAGAAAATGAAGTAAGGTGGTTGGAATGGCAGGCACATAGATTAGCACCAAGGGTACTTATGCCAAAAAACAGCTTTAAAAAGAAGGCACTGGAGTTTATTCAACAATATAAAGAGGCTGGAGAAAATGTTATATTATCGTGTGACACTTTGATTGAAGATTTAAGTATCTTCTTTAAAACGTCACGGTTATCAGTAAAATATAGATTGATTGAGGTTGGTCTCAAAGATACAATTTCAAGGTTTTCAGATTATGAAGATGTCTATGAAGAAATCAATAGCAATAAAGATTTTGTCAAATTAACCCCAGTAGAAGCATTAAAGATTGTTGACACAGATTCAGTGCTTAAAGGGTGGATAAGCGATGGACGATTTGTTTATGCTGACGGGTACTTTGTTCTCGCTGACATCCAGTATGTAAAACAAAAAGATGGAGTACTTCATTTAACTGCTAAAGCAAAGAAAAATCTTGCAAAATGTGTTATTAATATTCGTGAGCAAAAGTTTACTACATATGAAAATGCCGATAAGGATTTTCTTGGTTATGCGGTACTTAGAAAAGTAGAAGGAATTGACAATAGACTTCTTACATTCCATCCAAAGTATCAGTCTTCTTTAATGTGTGAACCAGAAGAGGCTTACCAAGCATTTTATAAACAGTTAGCTTCTTATGATGAACAAGAAGAAATTGAACTTATGAAGATGATAGGAGACCCAACTAAATCACTGTGTGAGTGTTTATGATTTTTGATGGAGAATAGAAAATGGAACTATCCTAAGCAATTTAACGAAGAGACAGGGCTGCACATAAACTATCATGGTAAAATTAAGAAAAATAACTATAACAACATGACTACTAATGTTTTGATGGCGATTTGTGTAGCCATGAGATTAAGTTCGAGAATAACACAAAAGTTATTTGATAAATCAAATAACAAATTAAATTATTATTCTGATCCTGATAAAACCTATATTCGTATAATGGATACTATGCCAGGACTGTCGCTTGACGATTTCAATGGAGTCTTAGGGCAGTTTGGAATACCTGAACTAGGTAGTGAAATAAAAATTTAAAAGTTCGTTAACTCGTTGAGTTGGTTTTGAACCCCGAAAGGGGTTCTTTTTTTTTGCTTAAAATTGAAAAACCCCCATTTATAAGGAAACAAAAGCCAACTCGATGAGTTGGTCGCTGAATTTTGAAATCCTTTATGTTTATAAGTGTAAGGCACAGGTCTTACAAAAATTTAAATACGTCTAAAGCTGGCCAGCAGAAGACGGTGGATACATAAATGAATCGAAGATAGTCAATGAAGGGCTATTGGAAAAGTTTATGCTCCTCCGTTTTATTTCCTATGCACATTTTCGGGAAGTAACTCTGTTGGTCATTTTTTCTAAGACTCATTAGTACTCCGCCGTCTTGCAAGACGGGAAAAGGAGAATCTAATGAGATTTTCAGTAAGGTATGAAGAAAAAATTCAAACAATCGAGCTTAATGATGAAGAAACCGAGCAAATGTGGGTTAGTCTGTCCCTTGTAGGTGAAGGACTTTCCAAATCAAATAAAGAGCGCTTAATTCAAGATGCTTTTAACGATAAGTATAACAAACCCGACTACAATAACTGGCATAAATTTGATAGACACAGAGGGATGCCAAAAAAACCATTCCGTAAGGACGACGAATCCGAGGATGCAACGGATCATATGGACTATCTCCCCGATAATTCCCATGAAGTGGCACGAAATAAAAAGGAAGATTATGAATATTACTGTGAGATTATTCGTTCCATTCTCAAGCCGAAACATTCTGAACCTTTTATTGCTGTATATCTTGATGGCATGACAATGACCGAGTATGCAGAGCGAGAAGGCGTTAGTAAAAGTGCTATTTCACATCGCTTGGCTACCGCTAAGAAGAATTTAAAAAAAGTTTTTCCTGAATCCTCAACTTTCCCCTCTTGCCACGGCTAATAGATAGAGGGCAGCACATAAACGCTCTCGGAAAGAGGTGAAGAACATGAAACACAACTTGAAAATCAGTGTTTCAAAAACTCCACAGTCTGGCGGGATTGTCTCCTGTCGTAATGTCACCATAAGGGAGCGTTTCCTTCGTTTCTTACTTGGTGATAAGCAGAAACTGACTATCCTTGTTCCGGGTGACACCGTTCAGGAACTCGCCATCAGTGAGATTAAGGAGGGAGGATTAAACCATGAGCAAAATCAAACTACTTCTTGATGTGGTTTCTGATATGCGTTCTTTGGCAGACAGCATACAAGCGGTTGCTGATGCAATGGCGGGCAATGAACCTGTCGAAACAAAAGAACCGACTACACCTGTAAAAGAACCTGCACCAAAGAAAAAGGAGATCACTCTGGAGGAAGTAAGAGCAAAACTCGCTGAAAAGAGTCAAGCTGGTCTTACTGTCCAAGTGCGAGAAATTATCCAAAAATACGGTGGCTCTAAATTGAGCGAAGTTGACCCAAAACATTATGCAGATATGTTGAAAGATACGGAGGTACTAGGTAATGAGTGATCACGCAGTACTTTCCGCATCAGGGTCCCATAGGTGGTTGAATTGCCTTCCATCTGCAAGATTGGAACTGGAATTTGAAAATAAGGAATCCAATGCAGCCGCTGAAGGCACCGCCGCCCACGCTCTTTGTGAACATAAACTTAAAAAAGCACTTCATATGAGAAGTAAGCGTCCTGTTTCATCTTATAACACGGATGAGATGGAAGAACACAGCGATGCCTATGTGGAATTTGTAATGGAGCAGCTTGAACTGGCGAAACAAAGCTGTACGGACCCGTTAATACTTATTGAACAACGTCTTGATTTTTCCTGCTATGTTCCGCAGGGGTTTGGAACTGGTGACTGCATTATTATTGGAGATAAAAATCTTCATATTATCGATTTTAAATACGGCATGGGTGTTTTGGTAGATGTGGTGGATAATCCGCAGATGAAATTGTATGCCCTTGGTGCTTTGGAAATCTACGATAGTTTGTATGACATCGAGGAGGTTTCCATGACCATCTTCCAACCCCGCAGGGAAAATGTCAGCACATGGACAATCCCGGTAAAGGAATTAAAAGACTGGGCAGAAAATGAACTGAGACCAAAGGCGAAAAAGGCCTATGAAGGCGAAGGTGACTATCTTCCAGGTGAATGGTGTACATTCTGCCGAGCGGCTGTAAAATGTCGTGCGAGGGCTGAGGAAAAGCTGAAATTAGCACAGATGGAGTTTAAACTGCCACCCCTGCTTACGGATTCTGAAATTGAGGAAGTTCTCTCTAAATTGTCCGACCTTACAAAGTGGGCAAATGAAATCATTACTTATGCCACGGATGCTGCCGTTAATCACGGGAAAGAGTGGCACGGTTTTAAGGTAGTCGAGGGCAGGTCTGTCCGCAAATATAAGGACGAAGAAGCTGTGGCTGAAGCAGTCAAGGCAAACGGTTATAAGGATATTTACCGTCAGAGTCTCATTACCCTTACGGAAATGCAGAAGCTGATGGGTAAAAAAAAATTTGAAGAAATCCTTGGTGGTCTCATACATAAACCACCAGGCAAGCCAACGCTGGTTCCACTTTCGGATAAGCGGCCAGCTATGAATATATCAAACGTAAAAAACGAATTTAACGAGATAACGGAGGAATAGGAATATGAATAATCAAAATAGAACAAAGGTTGTTACAAGCGTCAACACACGTCTTAGTTACTTTCACGGCTGGGAGCCCGTATCCATCAATGGAGGAGCGGAAAAGTACAGCGTATCCGTATTGATTCCCAAAACAGATAAGGAAACCATCAATGCTATCAATGCAGCAGTAGATGCAGCCATTGAAGAGGGCCTTGCAAAGTTTGGTGGGAAAAAGCCGAATAAGGCGGCTATCAAACTGCCACTTCGTGATGGCGATGTAGAACGTGATGATGAGGCTTATAAAGGGCATTACTTTGTAAATGCCAACAGCAAGACTCCACCCCAAATAGTAGATAAAGCAGTCAGACCTATCTTGGATCGCAACGAGGTATACAGTGGTTGTTATGCAAGAGTATCCCTGAATTTCTACGCTTTTAATTCTAATGGCAATAAGGGTGTAGCTTGTGGTCTTGGCAACATCCAGAAGATAAGCGATGGAGAGCCTTTAGGCGGAAGAACCAATGCAGCTGATGACTTCACAACTATTGAAGATGATGATTTTTTAGCATAAAGAATAAATACAGACGAGGTGGTGGAGGTTGTTCTTCTGCCACCTCGTTTGCATTGGAAAGGACGGTTATAACATGAATTCTATTTCTATTGATATTGAAACATTTAGTAGTGCCAATCTTCAAAAGTCTGGAGTTTACCGTTATGCCGAGAGTGATGATTTTGAAATTCTACTATTTGGTTATTCGGTGGATGGCGGTGAAGTACAAGTTGTTGACCTTGCCAGCGGGGAGGAAATCCCAGATGAAATTATAAACGCACTTATGGATGATTCCGTTACCAAGTGGGCTTTCAATGCAATGTTTGAGCGAGTGTGTTTATCAAAATGGCTTAACCTTACTGAATATCTTGACCACACATCTTGGAAATGTTCCATGATATGGTCGGCATATATGGGACTTCCACTTTCTTTGGAGGGAGTCGGTTCAGTTCTAGGTTTGGAAAAACAAAAGCTAACTGAGGGTAAAGACCTTATTAAATATTTTTGTACACCCTGCTCCCCTACTAAATCAAATGGTGGTCGAGTTCGTAATCTACCGGAACATGACATGGAAAAATGGGAGCGGTTTAAAGCATATAACCTTCGTGATGTGGAAACCGAGATGTCAATACAGCAGAGATTATCTAAGTTTCCAGTACTAGAGAACATCTGGAAGGAATATCATCTCGACCAGGAAATCAATGATCGTGGCATTGCCATTGACATGGCTTTCGTAAAACAGGCTGTTGTGATGGATGAACATTCCCGTGAAAAGCTAATGGCTACAATGCAAGAAATAACCAATTTAGAGAATCCAAACTCTGTACAACAAATGAAAGACTGGCTTGCCGATAATGGGCTGGAAACAGATACCCTTGGTAAAAAAGCAGTTGCTGAGATGCTAAAGACGGCTCCTGAACCACTAGGAACTGTTTTAGAACTCCGTCAGCAACTTGCAAAATCCTCGGTAAAAAAATACACGGCAATGGAGAATGCGGTATGTAATGATGGTCGGGCAAGAGGAATGTTTCAGTTTTATGGTGCAAACAGAACCGGCAGATTCTCTGGCAGGCTGATTCAGCTACAAAATCTCCCTCAAAACCATATGCCCGATTTGGAACAGGCTCGTGCTTTAGTTCGTAGCGGAAACTTTGATGCTCTTACCTTACTTTATGATTCAATCCCAGAGGTACTGTCGGAACTTATCCGTACCGCTTTTATACCACGAGAAGGTATGAAGTTCATTGTGGCAGATTTTTCAGCGATTGAGGCTCGTGTCATTGCCTGGCTAGCAGGCGAAAAATGGAGAATAGACGTTTTCCAAAACGGCGGAGACATCTACTGTGCCAGTGCTTCTCAAATGTTTAATGTACCTGTTGAAAAGCATGGTGTGAATGGCCATCTTCGTCAGAAAGGAAAAATTGCTGAACTAGCCCTCGGTTACGGCGGATCTGTTGGAGCATTAAAATCAATGGGTGCTTTGGAGATGGGAATTGAAGAAGAGGAACTTCAGCCTCTTGTAACGGCTTGGAGACAGTCCAATCCCAATATCACAAAACTCTGGTGGGATGTTGACCGGGCAGTAAAAACTTGTGTTAAGCAAAAAACTCCCACAGAGACACACGGCATTAAATTTATCTATCAAAGCGGGATGCTCTTTATTGCTCTTCCTTCTGGTAGACGGCTTGCCTATGTGAAACCTCGTATGGGAGAGAATATGTTTGGCGGTGAGTCAGTTACTTATGAAGGTGTCGGTGGAACGAAGAAATGGGAAAGAATCGAAAGCTACGGTCCCAAATTTGTAGAGAATATTGTTCAAGCAATCAGTCGTGACATCTTGTGTCATGCCATGCAGACATTAAAGAATTGTTCCATTGTGGCTCATGTACACGATGAAATTATCATCGAGGCAGATATGGGGACGTCACTTTCCGCTATCTGTGAACAGATGGCTAAGATGCCAACATGGGCAAATGGCCTGTTGCTTAGTGCTGATGGTTATGAGTGTCAGTTTTATCAAAAAGATTAAATTAATTGGTAATCGGATAATCGTGTGGGAGGAGGTTAAAAGACCTTCAATTTTTAAATAATGAAAACAGGATAGCACTTATTTTATGACCGGTACGTGCTATCTTGTTTGTTTAATAAACGCTCCATTTTTGTGGAATAAAGGGTTAAAATTCGAATCTTGAAGAAATATAGTGAAAGAACCGATTTTGACTCCTCTCTCTATAAAGTTAATAATAAATCAAGGGGTAAGACTAAATCTATTAAAAACACATGGGACAATAATTGATACATCGACCGATTAGCTTAATTGATTTTATTGCAGAGTGTCTCTAAATGATAACGAATAACTTCCTTCACCTTTTCTGGAGAGTATACATCAGGTCTTAATAAAGCATGAATTGACAATCCCTCTATTAATGCCGTTAACCTACTCTTTTCTAATTCTGCATTCATTGAATCTGATAATACGCCTTTTAGAGCTAAGATTTCAATCATTGAATTTGCTAATTCATATGTACCGTCCGTCATTTCATCTTTTTTGTCCTTTATTGTATCACTTGTAAGTGAACGTAATGCAAGAATCCACCAAACGCTCGTTTCAATTTTCTTTTCTTCATCTATTGGTACTAGCTCTAATAAAACTTCTTCTACTGCCTGCACTGGGTTTTCTGACCATTCTTTATTTTGAGAACGTTTTTTCCCTTCTTCTAAGTAGTAATTCATAATAAATAATAACATTTCATCTTGAGTTGAAAAATAATGTCTTAACGCACCAGAAGACATCCCTGCCTCAGCTGCAACTCTTCGTATAGACGCTTTCTCAACCCCTTCTTTCCTAATAATATTCCATGCAGCCTCAGCAATTTGTTTGCGCTTTTCATCATGATCAACAATTTTTGGCATTATAAAAATCACTTCCTTTATTTAGCACAGTGTGTTATTATCTTTTTATAGCACGATGTGTTAAATAGATAATACCACAACATTTAAAGGAGGACTAGTTTGTTTGATCGAAACTATTGAAGCATTGATGCCTTCTTCATCATTAGACATTTCTTCAGCATTAATGATTATTTCTTTGTGTGCTTTAATTGATATTTTAAGTCCCGGTGTACTGACTGTAACAGCCTATTTATTACTGACACAACCGAATCAGTTATCTTCTCGTTTATTTGTGTTTTTATTCATCACGCAGTTAGGCTATTTCATCACGGGCTTATTACTCTACTTTGGTGGAAATTCATTATTGAAGAGAATAGAACAATTGTCTCAGTTTGACTTTATCAATTGGTTTTATATCCTACTTGGAGCAGTTCTTGTTCTAATAAGCTTCAGTAAACCAAAAGAGACTACAAAAAAACGTTTAATTTCATTTATCCCCAAAAATACAACAATTAAAGGGATGATTATACTAGGAATCATTGTTTTCCTAATTGAATTTGTAACGGCATTGCCTTACTTTTATTCAATCTTTTTAATGAATCATCAAACAATTGAGACTACACCTGCTATCTTAATAATAATTGGATACAATCTAGTAATGGTGCTTCCTTCTCTATTACTGTTAGGGGTTAATATTATATTTAAAGAAAGATTGCAACAATTTCTTATTAAAATCAGGTCAAAATTAAATGAAGCTCCAATCTCTTCACTCTTGGTAGCGACAGGAGTCATAGGTGCAGTTTTTTTTAATATCGGTCTTAGAGGCATTTTAAATTAGAAAAAATATTAAAGAGGTGTTCATCATGAAAGAAATTATCAGTGGTCTCAGTCTACTTTTTATTATTCAGGGAATAGGCGGATTAATCAATCATTTGACTAATGGGGGAAAAAGTTGGTTTTTAGTAAATTATATTGATGCGTTTCAAGGGTTTGAAATCGTTTTGGACATTGTATTTATTGCAGTTGGTGGAATCATAGCTTTAGCCACTCGTAAAATAACATCAAGTAAAAGCAATAAGTGAATGATGTAAAATAAAAAATACAGAGTGAGAATTTCTCGCTCTGTATTTTTTATTTTAATTGATTCTCCTCGAGGCTCTACCAACCTTACTCATCCAGGTCATAGATAAAATATGATACCAAAATGATTGTTTTCCTCTTCTCTTATTAGCTCCAAATCCTATAGGCCTATTACAGTTTACGTTACCATTTTTTGTTCATCAATCTAGTCCGTTTGTAAAAGTAGAAAATTACTGAATCAGCTTTTAAATCTATTTTACATACACAAATTTCGAACAAAAATCCGGATGTATAATTTATTTTTTCAAAATCCTCAACAATTATTACCTCCTGTGGCTATTAGGTAGAGGGGTTTCCTCTCTGACTATATTGCAGGAGGTAATTCGTATGGACGAATTAGTAAAAATCAATTATGAAAATCAACGACCAACCGTACTCGGTCGTGATTTACATGAAGCCTTGGAAGTAAAGACCGCTTATAAAGACTGGTTTCCAAGAATGTGTGAGTACGGATTTGAAGAAGGGTCAGACTTTAGCTCATTTTTGAGCGAAAGTACTGGAGGCAGACCAAGCATAGACCATCAGTTAACAATTGACATGGCAAAAGAGCTATGCATGATACAGCGTACTCCAAAAGGGAAAGAGTGTCGCCAATACTTTCTTGAAATTGAAAGAAGATGGAATTCCCCAGAGGCAATCATGGCAAGGGCATTACAGATTGCTAATCAACAATTAACTCAAGTAAGGAATCAAAATAAAGTGCTTGAAGGTACGGTTGCTGTTCAGAATCAGCAAATTGCAGAAATGAAACCGAAAGTCTCTTATTACGATGTAGTTTTAAATTGTAAAGACCTCATTTCCACCTCAGCAATTGCCAAAGATTACGGCAAGTCAGCTATTTGGATGAACCGCTATCTTAATAAAAAGGGCATCCAGTTTAAACAAGGCGGCATTTGGCTTTTATATCAGAAGTATGCGGAAAAAGGCTACACCAGTACTAAGACACATAGCTACCTTGGCAGTAACGGTGAACAGCATACAAAGGTCCATACATATTGGACTCAAAAAGGCAGACTCTTCATTTACGAACTGATGAAGGCGGACGGTATTTTGCCTCAGATAGAAATGGAGGGTGTGTAATGGGGATCAACAAATTTAACCATGAAGGATACCATGACCCAACTCCCCATGAAGCACTGACCAACATAATGAGAAAGGAAAAGGCAGAGAAAAAATCTGCCTTTAAGCCACTTGTATATATCTGTTCTCCCTATTCCGGTGATGTAGAAGGAAACATTAAAAAGGCTCGCAGTTTTTGCAGGTTTGCCTTAGACCAAAACTGTATCCCAATTGCTCCCCACCTTATGTTTCCGCAGTTTATGGATGATGAAAACCCAGAGGAACGAGAGCTTGCCATATTTATGGACATCGTTCTTATGGGCAAATGCTCTGAGGTGTGGGTGCTGGGCAATACCATCTCAAGCGGTATGGCAAGGGAGATTGAAGTAGCCAAGAAACGCAGACAAACGGTCAGGTATTTTAGTCCGGAGCATGAGGAGGTCTAAAGTTTATGAAAATTGCAGTGGGCAATAGTCGGATGGACAGGAAATGGAAAAACAAAGATATCTCCTGGGGGGATTTTTGCTCCCGTGTAAAGACAACCCAACGTACTACAGAAACGGTAGAAGAATATCGGAAACTTAAAAAAGGCCAGCAAGATGATATCAAAGACGTGGGCGGCTTTGTCGGGGGACATTTAAAAGAAGGAAGGCGAAAGAAGGGCAATGTTCTGTGTCGTTCTTTGCTTACCCTTGATATGGATTACGGTAGACCGGATATCTGGGAACAAATCAGCATGCTTTTTGACTTCAAATGTTGCGTTTACTCCACTCATAAGCACACACCGGAAAATCCGAGACTCAGACTTATTGTTCCTCTTGCCCGCGAGATCAGTGAAGAAGAATATGCAGCCGTTGGACGTATGGTGGCAAAAGAAATCGGTATTGACCTTTTTGATGATACGACATATGAAGCCCATCGCCTTATGTATTGGCCATCCACTTCCTCTAATGGTGAATTTGTCTACGAAGAGCAGGATGGAGCATTACTTGACCCGGATATTTATCTTGCAAAATATGAAAACTGGCGAGATACGTCAACTTGGCCAGTATCAAGCAGGCAGTCTGAGGTTATTAATCGCAGTCTTAAAGAACAAGCCGATCCGCTTTTAAAGGAAGGTGTGGTAGGAACTTTCTGTCGTGCCTATTCCGTTCGTGAAGCAATTGATAAATTTTTAGGTACAGTTTATGCGCCATCTGCTATGGAAGGGCGCTATGACTATATTCCAGCTGACAGCAGTGCGGGTGTGATTATCTATGATGATAAATTTGCATACAGCCACCATGCCACCGATCCAGCAAGCGGCCTACTCCTCAATGCTTTTGATCTAGTTCGTATTCATAAATTCGGCTCTTTAGATGATAGAGCTTCCACTACTACGGCTCCTGGCAGGATGCCGTCTTTTGTGGCAATGTGCGAGTTTGCTATAAAAGATGAAGCGGTAAAAGCTGAGTTCGCAAAGGAAAGACAGGCTCAGGCTGAAGAAGAGTTTAGGGATGAGGATTGGCAGACAGGTTTGGAACTAGATAAGCAAGGTCGGATAAAAGACACACTGGATAACATCGTCTTGATTATTCGTCATGATGAAGATTTACAGCATATCGCTTTCAACTGCCACCGTGATGGTATTGATGCCAAAGGTGGTCTGCCTTGGGAACAGCTTAAGGCGGGTTGGAATGATTCGGACAATGCACTTCTTAAGGTGTACTTAAGCAGCAAATACGGTGTCTATTCTCCTACCAAGACCAAGGATGCTGTGTTAGCAGTAGCATCAGAACGAGCATACCATCCTGTTAAGGAGTACCTAGACTCCCTGCCAAAATGGGATGGTATTAGCCGAGTAGAAAATCTACTTATTGATTATTTCGGTGCAACAGAAAATTCCTATACAAAGGCAATTATTCGCAAAACGATGGTTGCGGCGGTAGCCCGTATTTATAGACCAGGCACAAAGTTTGATAGTGTTCTTATCTTAAACGGTCCTCAAGGCATCGGTAAGTCAACTTTCTTTGCCAAACTTGCAGGGGATTGGTTTTCAGACAGTTTAACTCTCACGGACATGAAAGATAAATCTGGGGCTGAAAAACTTCAGGGATATTGGTTGTTGGAACTCGGTGAGCTTGCTGGGATGCGTAAGACGGATGTGGAGATTGTGAAGTCCTTTATTTCGAGGGCGGATGATAAGTACCGTGCCAGTTATGGGGTCAACGTGGAAAGCCATCCCCGTCAATGCGTGATTGTAGGTTCTACCAATGCGGAAAGCGGTTTTCTTCGTGATATTACGGGCAACCGCAGATTTTGGCCAGTCCGCATTAGTGGTAACAGTAGAAAGAAAGCTTGGCAGATGACTAAAGAAGAAGTACAGCAGATTTGGGCAGAGACACTAGTGCTATATGAGAAAGGCGAAAAACTCTACCTTGAAGGTGATGATGCATCCATGGCAACTAGTGAGCAGGCAGATGCCATGGAAACAGATGAACGAGAAGGACTGGTTCGTACCTATCTGGATACGCTCTTGCCGGATGATTGGGACACGATGTCTTTATACGAGCGTAGAAATTTCCTCGGCGGTAGCGAATTTGGTGGCGGCACCCGTGTTGGAACAGTAAAAAGGACTCTTGTCTGCAATATGGAGATTTGGTGTGAATGTTTCGGTAAAGAGGCATCAATGCTAAAGCCTTCAGATTCCTATGCCATCGGTGCCATTATGAGAAAGATCAGTGAGTGGAACAAGTACACTGGGAACAAGAATGGTGTTGTGACGTTTCCTGTCTACGGAAAGCAACGAGCTTATTCCCGAGTCGAGGAACAAAACTAAGTTGTACCTTACCTTGTTCCCATACTGGTTCTTTCCCTAAAGCTAGTAACGATAAGGAAAATCAACGGTTCGGAACAAGTGGAACAAGAAGTATCCTATTTATTTATAAATAGTAAAAAGAAGTAATAGTAGCCTGTGCATACACGCATACGCGCGCGTATAGGAAAAATGGGTCAAAGTTGTTTTCTTGTTCCGAGCCTTTTATATGGGAGGTATTTATGCTTGAAAAATATATCGAAAAGAAACTGGTGGCTGAGGTAAAAAAGATGGAAGGCATTGCGGCGAAGTTTGTTAGCCCAGGTTTAGATGGGATGCCAGACCGCATAGTGCTTTTACCACATGGGAAGATGGCTTTTGTAGAATTAAAGGCTTCCGGAAAGAAACCTCGTCCGTTACAGAATAGAAGAATAAAGCAATTACAGAAGTTAGGCTTTACTTGTTATGTCATTGATGATGTTAAGCAGATTGGAGTGATACTGGGTGAAATACAATCCTCATAAATATCAGACTTATGCAACGAACTTCATACTTGAGCATCCCATCGCTGCGGTGTTTTTAGAAATGGGTCTTGGCAAAAGTGTCATTACTCTAACGGCTATATTTGACCTATGTCTTGATCGTTTTGAAATTGGAAAGGTTCTGGTCATTGCTCCACTTCGGGTGGCGAGGGATACTTGGCCAGCTGAGATAAATAAGTGGGAGCATTTAAAAGGACTGGAGTTTTCGCGGTAGCCATCGGAACAGAACAGGAGCGGTTGGCAGCTCTTAGGAAACCTGCAAGTGTCTATCTTATAAACAGAGAAAATGTTGACTGGTTAGTAAATAAAAGTGGCATCCCTTTTGATTATGACATGGTGGTCATCGATGAACTATCATCCTTTAAGTCCTATGGTGCCAAAAGATTTAAAAGTCTACTAAAAGTCA
>JAHDSB010000187.1 GCA_018433015.1 Clostridia bacterium
ATTTGCCAAAAGTAAAAGGGATGTTTTCATTGCGGGAATGGTAGCCTTTTTTGTAGGTTGTTTTGGCTTACAGTTTGCCGGGGCATTAGTTGCTATTACAACGGGCACCGGAGATTTCACTAAAGCTATGGCTGCTTTAGGGTTAATAGTCGTGGCCTTTATTGCTGCTATCTTTTGTCTCTGGACTACCCAGGACAATAACATCTATGGAGCAAGTCTGGCCTTGCAGAATGTAATTAAGGACACAAAATATAACGGAAAGATCTCCCATAAGCAGATTGCTATAGGGATAGCTGTCCTGGGGGCTATTTTTGCGGCCGGGGGGATTTACAGCAAAATACTACCTGTTATTAAATTCTTATCAATTCTTATTCCTCCTGTGCCGGGGTTAATTATTGCAGAAGAATTTTTTGTTAAGAAGCCTAAATTTGATCAGTTTGTTAATTGGAATGCCGTAATTGCCTGGTTAGGTGGGGGAATACTTAGTTATATATCTCTTAAGACTAATTTCTTCATACCACCCATCATCGGGATAGTTACTAGCGCCATAATCTATGTAGTGTTATCGCAATTTAATGAAAAATAACGTAGTGATATAATCGAATAAATTAAATTTCTACGATAAAGAAGAGAAGAGGCAGACAAAAAATCTACCTCTTCTCTTAATATTATATAACTTATATAACGGCTAATACCCTTACAGGAATTCCTGAACCTCCTTTTAATTTTAAAGGTGCGCCCATTAGTTGGCAGCGGTTGCCCACTTTATCTAAGTTAGTTAAATTTTCAATGATTAAAATTTCTTGAGATAGCAGAACATCATGAACGGGGTATTCTTCCTTACCATTTTGGTCCACAGACATAGGTTCCACTCCTACCAGACGGATTTTTTTAGAAGCCAGATATTGGGCGGCATCTTTAGTTAGATAAGGCCAGCCCTTCTGGGAGAAAGCATTTCCCGCTTCCCCTAACTTCCAGTATTTATCATGGCCCGTATGGAAGAGAACAGCATCACCGGCTATAATGGGGATATTAGCAGTTTCCCATTTCTTGATATCCTCAGCAGTAATAGGAACATCACCTTCTTTATGACACATGTTCACTACAACTGCAGGCCCTAAAAGGCAATCAGGGGGCAGTTCATCGATTTTTTTACCGTTTTTGATGTAATGCCAGGGGGCATCCAGATGAGTAGAAGAATGGGGACAAAAAGTTAACTGTTCCAAGTTGAAAGTATCACCTTTGTTCTTAGAGGATAATAGATCAACTATAGGTTGGGGTATTCCCGGAAAGCAGGGAATATTTGTTTCCAGAGCATGGGACAAATCAATTATTTTTGTGCCCGAAATATTAATGGGGGGCATGAGAAAACCTCCTTAAAGTGAAGTAAGCACTCCTTCAGAAATTGCCAGAACAAGAACTGAAGAGTGGCATAAGAGCTGACATAAATGTCAGCTCTTAAGGGGGTTAAATATTTATAAGATTTAGCTTAGTAAAGATTAGTGGAAGCTAAAATTGTTTAACAAGTTGATTTAATGATTCTAATTGAGCACATAGCTGTTCCATGGAAGCAGCTATTTCTTGTGTAGCTGCTGATTGCTGTTGGCTAACAGCGCTAGTTTCCTCCGATTGTTCGCTTATCAAGCTGACGGAAGCGTTCATTTCATCGAGAATATATTTTACTTCTTTAGCTGAATCATTACTTTGTTGTGATAAACGGCGAATTTCTTCTGCTACTACAGCAAAACCTCGACCGTTTTCTCCTGCACGAGCCGCTTCTATGGCGGCATTAAGGCCTAGCAGTTTGGTTTGATCGGCTATTTCTTTTATCATTTGAATAATATCATCAGTTTTTTTCACGTTTTCTTTAGTTTGGTCTGATGCCGTAGAAAGCTTTTCACCGATGCTTGATAGGGTCTGAGACCCTTGAGTGAAATCTTGAATAGTAGTGTTTACTTGTTCAAACGCTGCACTAAATTGTTCGATAATTTCTTGTACTTGCATTTCGCTATCTAAGCTTATAGCTGATGATACTGCACCAATTACATTGTCCTCTTCATCAAATATAGGAATAGAAATGGCTTTGAATGCGATACCAAAAACTTCTTTGGGTACTATACCCACATCCGGCTTTTTATTAACCATTACTTGATAGATGGGACTTTCTTTTTTTAGGGGATCTCCTATATTTACACCAGTATTTAATGTTTGACCGGGCTGTACAGCTATAAATTTCTCTCGATCCGTTACCACAAAAGAGACATCTTGAGCATATAAGGTGTTAATAATGGGAGTTATCTTTACAAGTCCTTCGAATAGATCTTTTCCTACCAGCTTTTTCATGTAAAGTTTTCTCTCCTTTAGAATGGAATATTTCAAATAACACAATAAGTCCTAAATGGGGTAATAATTCGACATTCATTTGTGTATTCCTTCCAATTGGAGCTAAATTTTTACAAAAAACACAGTAGAAAACTTTAGTTTATTGAAAAAGACAATACAAGTATTCTAATACCAAACCGGAAAAAAGTAAAACATTAACAATATGTGAAAAATCAAGAAAACAAACAAAAGAATAAAAAATAATGCAGCATTTTGAAAATACTGCATTATTTTGGTTAATTTTAAAAAACTAGCCCTTGAAAATAATAATAGATCCCTGTCCCATAGAGGCTTGCTAAGAGAAGTGTTACAAAAAAAGCTTTGCTCCACTTGACCCATTGAGTTCTTCCCGTTAGCACGAAGAGAAAACCGGTACAAAAAATTAATAGAGTATTAATGATTCCGTTTAAAAGCCAAGGGTGAATATGTTGAGTTATGATTTCAGGTAAATAAGGGGAAAAGGAAAGTAAAAATACTGCCGGATGAGAAAACGCAAGGATTAACGGTGACAGCATTACAATTAAAGTAAAGCCGCCCAGGAAGGGGTGAAAGGGTAGCAGATTGTGTAAGGCGAAAGGTAGTAGAAGAAAAGTAGCAACAAAGCAGAGAATACCTGTCAGAAGCAAGATTGCTTCGCGGTCAGGCTTTAAAGAAAAGTATGATATTGCCCAGCAGAAAAGGAGAGCAATAAGGGCGTCTAGTAAAATTTTGCGTTTCTTTTTCATGACTCTTCCTTCCGTTGGAAAGTTTTAGATTATAAATACTACAGCGTATAATTATTGTACACTAAACTACGAGAAATGAAAATTATCCAAAAAAATTCTTCACATTACATTAGTTTTACAATATACTATACATATCTATTTTTTTATAAGTTGTAACTAATTACACATAGCATATTCGGAGTTTCTGTAGGATTTTGGTAGAATGGGTTTCATCTTTTGCAGCTGAGAGCTGCTATTATTATATATTAACAAAACAAGTGAAGAATGGAAGGATGGTAGAATAGGATGGAGAAATTTTTGATTGTAGGTACCTTTATAGCATTTTTACTGGCTAGTGGTTTTTATTCAATGAGAAAAACCAAAAATCTAGGGGATTTCTTTCTGGGAGGAAGGGAGATCGGACCCTGGATGTCTGCCTTTGCTTATGGTACCACTTATTTTTCTGCGGTGATATTTGTAGGATATGCAGGAAAAATTGGTTGGAGTTTTGGTTTAGCCGGTTTATGGATAGGAATTGGTAACGCTGTTATTGGTAGTTATCTTGCCTGGAAAGTACTGGCCGGACCTATCAGGGAAATGACTGAAAAATTGGGAGTAATGACGATGCCGGAGCTTTTACATAAGCGCTATGAAAGCCACGGCTTGAAAATATTTGCTGCCTTCATCATTTTCATTTTCTTAGTTCCTTATTCGGCCTCAGTATTCATGGGGTTGAGTTATATATTTGAGATAGTTTTTAATATTTCTTATAACTATATATTAATTTTTATGGCAGTTATTACTGCGGCCGTACTCTTAATGGGTGGCTATCGAGCCGTGGCTTTAGCTGATTTTATCCAGGGTATAGTAATGTTATTTGGGATAGTAGTTCTTTTATATTATGTATTTTCCCATCCTGCCGTGGGAGGAATCGGGCAAGTTATACCCCGCTTACACAATATAAATCCCGAGTTTGTTAACCCTCTGCCAGCCGGTGAAAAAGGTTTTGCCCTTTTATCCCTGGTGCTGTTAACAAGTCTAGGACCTTGGGGGTTGCCCCAAATGGTACAAAAATTTTACGCTATCAATGATAAGAAAAAAATCAAGGCAGCTACCTTGGTATGTACTTTGTTTTCTCTGGTTATAGGAGTGGGAGCTTATGGTGTGGGCAGTCTTTCTCATCTGTTTTTTACAGAGTTACCTGTTGACGCAGCAACGGGTAAAGCCACGGTAGACTTACTCATGCCCCAAATCATTCAGACAGCTTTGCCGGAGGCGGCGGCCTTATTAATCCTCTTATTGGTTTTGTCTGCTTCCATGTCTACTCTTTCTTCGCTAGTGCTAATATCAAGTTCTTCCTTAACTATTGACTTGCTCAAAGGTTATATAAAACGGGATATGGATAAAAAAGAAGAATTGTTTACCATGAGATTATTCTGCTTTATTTTTATCACTTTATCAGTTCTCTTAGCATTAACTAAACCCACCATTATCTTAACTTTAATGGGACTTTCTTGGGGAACTGTAGCAGGAACATTCTTAGGACCCTTTTTATGGGGGCTGTTCTGGCCTAAAACTACTCGGATGGGAGCTTGGGCCGGAGCTTTAGGTGGGCTATTTACCAGCTTATTTTATGCATTTGCCCATAATTTTTCCGCCAGCTATGTAGCTATAGGCGGGACTTTAGCCATGGCGGCCTCATTAATAACGGTGCCCCTTGTCAGCCTTATGACAGAACAGTTTTCGGAAGAACATTTGAAGAAAATCTACGCAGAATAGAAGAGGAGTGGAAGTATGATCTGGGATAAGCAGCACGAATGTATGGATAGAAAAGCTTTGCAAGAATTGCAATTAGCACGTTTACAACAAACGGTAGAGCGAGTTTACAATAAAGTTCCCTTTTACCGGGAAGCTTTTGATAAAATAGGAGTAAAGCCGCAAGATATAACAAGTTTACAAGATGTTAGAAAGTTACCACTTACTACCAAGGCTGCTTTAAGAGATAATTATCCTTATGGACTATTTGCAGCTTCCTTAAAAGAAACGGTGCGTATCCATGCTTCTTCAGGGACAACAGGAAAACCCATCGTTGTAGGCTATACTCGTAACGATATGGAAACCTGGACAAATTTGGTAGCCCGTGTTATATCCATGGCCGGTGTTACCGATGAGGATGTTACCCAAATATGTTTTGGCTACGGCTTTTTTACAGGAGGCTTTGGTCTCCACTATGGTATGGAAAGGGTTGGGGCTACAGTAGTACCGGCTTCTTCCGGCAATACAGAAAAACAGATTATGTTGATGAAAGATTTTGGTACTACCGCCTTGGTTTCTACCCCAAGCTATGCCCTATATATGGCGGAAGTAGCAAAAAATATGGGTATAGATCCTAAGAGTTTACCTGTTAGGGTGGGACTCTTTGGAGGAGAACCTTGTACCGAGAACATGAGTCGGGAAATACAAGAACAATGGGGAATTAAAGTAACAGATAATTATGGCCTCACGGAAGTAATGGGTCCGGGAGTAGCGGGCGAATGTTGTGAGGAACCGGGTATGCATATAAATGAAGACCACTTTTTAGTGGAAATCATTGACCCTGTGACGGAAGAACCCTTAGAATATGGGGAAGAGGGAGAATTAGTTATTACTCCTTTAACTAAAGAAGCTTTTCCGGTGCTTCGTTATCGTACCAGGGATATTACCGTGCTTAATCCCGAACCTTGCCGCTGTGGTAGAACTACAGTCCGAATGAAAAAGATTAAAGGTCGTAGTGATGATATGCTGATAATAAAAGGGGTAAACGTATTTCCGTCTCAAATTGAGGCCGTATTAATGCAAGTGCAAGAGACTGCCCCCCATTATCAAATTGTTGTGAGCAAAAAAGGTTTCTTAGATGAACTGGAAATAAAAGTAGAATTGCGTCCAGAGTGGTTTACTGATAACTATAAAGAGCTTCTTGCTATTGAAGAGAAAATCCACAGATATCTCCGGAAAATCCTCGGGATAGGTGCAAAAGTTACTTTAGTAGCACCTAATTCCTTGGAACGTACTACCGGTAAAGCCAAAAGAGTAGTGGATTTACGCTAAATTAATAACAATCTATGTTATAGCTATAGTTAAGAATATTATTAAGATTTAGGAGGGATAGATAAGTCATGAAAGTTTTGCTTTCAGGAAATGAAGCTATCGCCAGGGGAGCATATGAAGCAGGCGTTAAAGTTGCTGTGGGTTATCCCGGTACGCCCAGCACAGAAATCCTGGAGAATATCGTTAATTACCAAGAAGTTTATGCCCAGTGGTCTCCCAATGAAAAAGTTGCCTTTGAGGTAGCCATAGGAGCCAGCATAGCCGGAGGTCGAGCTTTGGTTACTATGAAACATGTGGGAGTGAATGTGGCCGCTGATCCTCTCTTTACTTTTTCCTATACAGGAGTTAATGGGGGGTTAGTGTTGATATCTGCTGATGATCCCGGCATGCATAGTTCACAAAATGAACAGGATAACCGCAGATACGCTAAATTTGCTAAGATTCCTGTCTTGGAGCCCAGCGACAGTCAGGATGCTAAAGATTTTGTAGGAGAAGCCTATAAAATTAGTGAGAAGTTTGATACTCCTGTTATGCTAAGAATAACTACCCGGATTGCCCATTCTCAGACTACGGTTCAGTGTGCTGAGCCCCAGGAACAAACAATTAAGGCATATGAAAAGCAACCGCAAAAATATGTAATGATTCCTGCTTACGCCAGGTCCCGCCATGTAGTGGTGGAAGAACGCTTACAAAAATTAACGGAGTTTGCTAAAGATACTAGCTTAAATAAGCTGGAGCTGAGAGATAAAAAGTTCGGGATCATAACTAGTGGCATCTGTTATCAATATGTGAAGGAAGCTTTCCCGGAAGCCAGTATCTTAAAATTAGGCCTGACCTTTCCTCTTAACCAAGAATATATTAAGGAATTTGCTGATCAGGTAGAAAAGCTATATATAGTAGAGGAACTGGAGCCTTTCTTGGAAGAGGCCGTTTCTCTGATGGGGATTGAAGTTACAGGTAAAGCTCTATTCCCTGTGATTGGAGAAATATCGGCATCCCAGATTAAAGAAAAAATTGAACAAGATTTAGGCCTTAAAGATACGACTACATCCAAGATTGGGGTGGAAGATTTACCGGCGGCGCCGGGCAGACCTCCCGTTTTATGTCCCGGATGTCCCCATAGAGCCGTATTCTATACCCTTAAGAAACTAAAGCTTACAGTGGCAGGAGATATAGGGTGCTATACTTTAGGAGCCTTACCACCTTTAGAAGCCTTAGATAGCTGTATCTGTATGGGAGCCAGCATTGGTAATGCTTTAGGCATGGAAAAAGCTAATCCTGAATTGGCAGGAAAGGTTGTAGCGGTAATTGGAGATTCTACCTTCTTCCATAGCGGAATTACCGGATTGGTAGATATGGTCTACAATAAAGGCAGGGGTACGGTTCTGGTGCTAGATAACAGGACTACGGCTATGACGGGGCACCAACAGCATCCTGGTACAGGTAAAACATTACAAGGAGAAGCCATAGATGCCGTTAATATAGCAGCCATAGCGAAGGCCGTGGGAGTAAAAAGAGTCATTGAAGTAGACCCCTTCGATCTGCCTCGGTTGGAAGAAGTAATTAAAGAAGAAACAGCTTCGCCTGAGACTTCCTTGATAATAGCTAAAAGACCTTGTGCTCTCTTAACGAAAAATAATAAAAATACCACTGTAGCAATCGATGAAGAAAAATGTGTTAATTGTAAACAGTGTTTAGCTCTAGGTTGTCCGGCCATTGCTTTGCGAGATGGACGTGTTACTTTAAATGCAGCTATCTGTACAGGATGTAACTTATGTGCCCAAGTTTGTAGGGTAGGTGCTATTAAGAAAGCTGGTGATGATCTTGAGTAAAAATTTGAATATTTTGCTGGTAGGCGTCGGGGGACAAGGGACAATTCTAGCCAGTAAGGTCTTGACTGAAGTAGCCATGGATAGCGGTTTGGAAGTAAAAATGTCGGAGATCCACGGCATGGCCCAGCGGGGCGGTAGTGTAGTAACTCAAATAAAAATTGGTAAGGAGATCTTCTCCCCCCTGATCGAAAAAGGGGAGGCCGATATTATTGTGGCCTTTGAACAGTTAGAGGCTTTACGCTGGTTGGAATACCTGAAGCCTCAAGGGGCTATGGTCATCAATACCCAGATTATTGAGCCTGTTCCGGTAATTATGGGAAAAGCCCAGTACCCTCAGGAAATCGTAGAAAAAATTAAGGATAAGGTGGAGCGGGTTATTGCCATAGATGCCTTGAAATGTGCTGTTGAATGTGGAAATCCTAAGGTATCCAACGTTGTGATGATCGGTGTACTAGCAAAGAAGATGGATTTTCCTCAAGAAGTGTGGCTAAAATCTTTAGAGAAGAAAGTTCCCGCTGCCTACTTGGAAACAAACCTTAAAGCTTTTGCTAAGGGATATGAGCAAGGTTAATAAGAGATTTACCTATATAAAAAGTAATAGCGAAGGAAAATTTTCCTTCGCTATTACTTTTTACGTATTAAAATTACAAGAATGGCTATACCCTAACATAAACCGAGGACAAAAACACAAATCTGTCTGCTTCAAACCTCACACCGCCACCGTGTTTTTCTGCGACTGCTGTTACAGAAGTAAGTCCTGTTCCAATCTCCTCACGTTTTCGTGAAACAAATTTGCCATCGTTTTCAATATATTTACCATCAAAGCTGTTATCCATCGTGATGGTCAGGGTTTCGTACTGCAAACGGCTGTGCAGACGGATGAATTTATGTCCCTCCGTCATACGGTCACAGGCTTCAATAGCATTTTCAAATAGGTTGCCAAGAATAACGCAGAGGTTGCTGTCGCTGATTTGCTCTATATGTTCGGGAATGTTTAGTTTAATCGTTAGCTCAATACCGTATTTTTCTGCCAAAGTGGCATAATGAGAAATGATGGCATTGACCGCTATGTTTTCGCAGTAGATTGTGTTGTGCCCTGACGGAATTTCTGCAATCAGTGTATCGATATAGCTGGTAAGCGTGTTGTCATCCTTGTTTTTGCTCAAGCTGCGAATAACGGTAAGTTGATGACGTAAATCGTGCCTTTGTGCTTTAACCTTTTCTGTGTTTTCCAAGAGTATTTTATGATGTTTTTTTTGTGCCTCCACCTGCTTTTCCATGAGGCTTACTTCAAATTCAAGTCGATGCTTTTCCACTCTTAAAATGAGGGCATTTTTTATAAAAATACCGCCAATCATACTTGTCATAAAAATGAAAATTATAATGCCGATTTGAAAGAAAAAGGATAGCACATTGGTAAAGCGAAGCTGATAGTTCACAACTTCCAATATTGCAAATAGTGCAAGCACTGCCATGGGAAAAAAGAAGCGTCTGGCAGATTTGTTTTGGTATTTGATACCCTCGTACAAAATACAGCCTGCAAAAAAACATAGTGCTAAGGGTACCAGAATATGAAACAGATACATACTTTTTGCAAGAGAAGCGATACCTAAAAGCTGTAGAAACAGTGCTACACAACAAGCACTGCCAAGAGCTAAGGCAGACCTAATCAGTGGTTTTTTGTTATGAAAATTTACTACAATCAATCCAAAGTAAATCAGTGGGATGGGAAGCGTAAATAGCCCCGAAAATGCCAACAGATACAACAGTGTATAATTATGGATAAAAAGACCTGTCAGATTACATTCTCCGAACGCCCATCCTCCTGTGGTAAGGGCAAACAAACCGAGCCAAAAAAAGGCAATGCCTTTTCGTTCAAAGGAAACCACAAACACTGCAATCAAAAGCAGAAAAATGCCTACAAATATCTGAATAACCGAGAAAATAAAAGAGAACCCCATACTACTAAAAAGGCTTTTCATAATGGCAGTTTGGCTACCTAAAAGGACAGGGTGTATTGTCAATACATCCCGAGCCACGGGGGATAAATATTCCATGCGAAGTTGTATAGTGTCTTCGCTATCGGGAATTGATATAATCTTTACTGCGGTTGCAGGGTCTTGCATAAACTTGGGGTAGGTGTTTTCCTTCCCGTATTCATAAATCAAAGATCTGTTGATGTAAACTTTCAGAGGAGCATAAACGCTTTTTATATACAGGCAATCTCCTTGTTTCGGAGTAAATTCCCTGGTAATGGTCACAGGCGTTCTTGATGTTAAGCCCTTAAAGTTGTGTGGCAGAAATACCGTCTCTTTATTTCCTCCAATAGTTGCTGTAACCTCGGTAAGTTTTCTTACAGAAACATCCTTTGTAGAAATGCTTGTGTCATAATGCCAAGCGCCTGCATAAAGAAACAGTAAAAGGACGAGATAGATAGTGCCCACACAGATAGAAATGATTATTTTTTTATTCATTGCTCATCCTTCTTGTCCTATCAAAAAGGTAGGCTTCAAAGGTTTTTCGTGCCTTGCTCATGCTTTCTCTGCGGATATGTACGTTGTGGCCCTCCTTGATAGAAAACACCATCAGTTCTTTATCCAAGTTTTTCACATAGGCAAAGTTTACCAGATAGCTTTTATGACAGCGAAAAAAATTTCGTTCCTCAAACTGTTTTTCAATATTATCCAGTTTTTCGTTGGCCTGTAACACCTCGCCACCTTCTAAAAAAAGAAAAAGGGTATGTGCCTTTTGTTCGGCATATAAAATCCTCTCAAAGGGAACGGAGATATCCTTTCCCTTTATTTTAAGCATCAGACGTGGGGTGTTTTCTTTTTTTAGTTGTGCCAGTTCCAAAAGCTCGTGGACTGCCTTTGACTTTACTGGTTTTTCAATGTATTTTAGTGCCTCTAAGCGATAGCTTTCCAAGGTGTAGTCGGTGCTGGTAGTGGTAAAAGCAACAGGCACATTCTCATCAATCTTCCGAATGGCGGTAACAGCTTCCACCCCCGACATACCGTTCATATAAATATCCATAAATATAAGATCAAATTTTCTTACCTTATATTCCCGTAACAATTTCTCTCCGCTGTTAAAAAACGTGGTTTCTGAGGGAATACCGCTATTTTCAATGAGAGAGAGAAGTTTTTGTTGTTCTTCAATGTTATCCTCACAAACAGCAATTTGCAAATGTTCCATTTCAAAACCCTCTCTGATGTTTTTCTTCCTTTATATGTTGTATTCACAAACATGTAATTGTCAAGTACGAATTTTGCAGCAAAGAGGTGCAAGTTTCGTACTAGAAAGAAATATAATGTTTCTCTAAAATGGCATTGACAATAAAAAAGAATTTTTTACTTTCTATTAAGGAGGGAAACAACATGCAAGCGAAAATTGTAAGAAAAGTTCTTTCGGTAATCCTATCTGTCAGCTTAATGCTCCAGATGGGTATGCCGGTGGCATATGCTAAAGAAAGTAACCCGATCCAAGAAACAAAAACCATCACAGCCTTTGGGGATTTGGCGGAGGATGTGAAAAACCTCACCGCTCCAATTGGTACATTGGAAGAAGAATTGCCCTTGCCCCAAACGGTAACAGCAGCTATCTATGAGGAAACAACTGAAGATGTAGTGCTTGACGTTACCTGGGAAAGCAATAAGCCTTTTCCTGCGGAAGTGGAGGATACCTTCACTTATACAGCAAAGATTTCTGACGAGGACAGCGGGAACTACACCCTTGCCGAGAGGGTTACGAATGCCGAAGACAAGGCAAAGATTGAGGATGCCGTAAGTAAAGAGGTAACAGCGGAAAATGCGGGCAAAACTACGGCGGAATTTTTAAGCAGCGAGGGGTATCAGAATATCGCTGTCGGAACAGCATACACCTACCCGCAGTTCAGCAGTGGGACGGTAATTAAATCCAGCGATATTTACACCAATGCCAACCTGACACTTGTGCGCATTAGCTTCAAGGATTACGCCCCCGGCAAGATCTGGGACGGAACCGCGATTGCAAATCCCACGGAGGGGCAACTCACCCTGGAAAATACTTCTTACGAAAATGTAGTCTTTACATGGTACAGGGACAGCGTAGGAGAGTCTAACAAGCTGTCAAGTGCTCCCAGCACCGTGGGAACCTATTATGTCGTGGCCTCTGTTGCGGCAACGGAAACTACCAGCGTCGCCAGCACCACCAGCACCGCCATTATTATCTCCGAGCCGGAAACGGTTATAGAGCTGTCAGACAGCAGCTTTCCATACAATGGCAAGGCACAGGAACCCGCCATTACCGTTAGGGACAGCAGAACTGCAATTGACATTGACCCCAGCGAGTACACAGTCAGTTACAGCAACAACACCAATGCGGGCACCGCTACCATTACGATAACCGACGGTGTAGGAGGCAACTATACCATTAATGGCACAAAAACCTTCACGATCACAAAAGTGACCCCGAACGTAACCGTGTTTGCTACGCCAGAAAACGGTACATTCTTAGGCGAACCAGTTAAACTGTTCGTCGCTCTTTCGAGTGCAGCCAACGAAATTCTCCCTGGCACCTTGACCATCAAGGATGGCAAGACTACCATTGCAAGTAATATTGCCATAACGGCGTACGGGGTATTCTATACATGGACGAATGCCGGCATCGGAAACCACAGCATCACAGCCGTGTATACCCCCACAGCTGACGGCAAAGGCGCAAACTATAACGGCGTTACTAGCACCGCCTACAGCTATAGCATCACTAAACAGAATCAATCGGCGCTTACCATAAGTAATATCGGCAAAAAGACCTATGGCGACGCTGACTTTACGCTGGAGGCCACCGGCGGCAGCGGTAAGGGCGAAGTGACCTATTCCGTGCCGGAGAATAACGGCGTACTTTCCATAAATGGCAGCACCGCAACTATTATCGGCGCAGGTGAGGTGACAGTTACAGCCACAAAAGCTGAGGATGACAACTATAACAGCACCACCACGACCCGTACAATCACTATTGATAAAGCGGATACAAACATTGCATTCAATTCATCCTATGCCACGAGTTATACCTATACCGGTACAGCATTGTCGGTTCCGGGTGACTCGGATTTAACCATTACAGGTGCATCTTACAGCGATGTGACCTTCACCTGGTATGATATAACATCGGGAACAGCAATTAAGCTGACCACAGCACCATCTGCCCCAGGACAATATATGGTGGTGGCTTCCATTGCCGAGACAGCCAACACCAATTCTACCAATGCTACACGAAACGTGAGTATCAGCTTTTACAGCGGAGCAGTAACGATTGTCTATAATGACAGTAGTACAAAAGCGGACTGGTATACCTCAGATGTGACCATTACAGCGACGGGATATACCATCAGCGACAGTATGGACGGAGCCTATACGGCATCCCACCTCCTGAGCGGTGAAGGCGCTGTCGGCAAGACGCTCTATTTCAAGCAAGACGGAACCGGCTATATCACAGACGGGCAAGACGTTACCGCAAACATTGATAAGACGCTTCCGGCATTTTCAGGCGGGGCGGATGGTATTAGCATTAGCGATAACAACTGGAAGCAGTTTCTGAATCAGATCACCTTCGGGCATTTCTTTACAGACACAAAGAATGTGGGCATTTCGGCAACAGACAGTGGTTCCGGCGTGGATGAGTATTATTACTATATTGATACCTCCGGCAGTACAACAGCCAAAACAACCGAGGAACTGGATACGCTCTCCTTTACAGAGAGTGCCAGCTTCTCCATTTCCGACGAGAACAAATATGTCATCTATGCTTATGCGGTAGACCTTGCGGGCAACAGAAGCGCCTATATCTGCACCGACGGAATCGTCATTGATAGGACGGCACCTACCGTAACGCTGACAGCGCCTGCGGGTTCTGATCTTGAAGATGTATCAGCAATAGCAAAAGTACAGATGAATGAAACAGGAACTATTGCCTATGTTATAAAAACTTCCGAACAAAGCGGCATTACAGCACAAAATATTTTAGATGCCACAGATAAGAATATGATAAGCGTAACAGACGGCAAGACAGATACAAATCTCGATGTTGCACTTTCCAGCCTGACAGCGAATACCACTTATTACATTTATGCTGTGGGCACAGATAGTGCGGAAAATAACTGCAGTGTGGTAAGCGCAAGCTTTACTACCACAACGACACAGCCGGTTTTCGCCGGTAGCCCGACTATTACAGGAATCTACGGACAGCAGGTCAAGGACATGATGATATCCCAGGTGCCAAGCACCAATGGCATAGCCGGAAGCTGGAGCGTTTCCAGCACTGATAAACCGTCTGTAGGAACATCGGCAACCTATGATGTAGTCTTTACACCGGAGGATGTAGCCCATTATGCGACAGTAACGGTATCGGTAATCCCGACCATTGGTCCTAAGAGCCTGACGGCGGCAGGCGTGACAATCGAAGAGGTTTCAGGTACTTACACCTATGACGGAACGGCACAAGAGCCAACCATCACAGTAACTGATAGTGCGGCGATCATGACAGCATCAGATTATGAATATAGCTACAGTAACAACACCAATGCCGGAACGGCAACGGTAACGGTTACCGCAAAAGGCAATTTTACCGGAACGGCAAACCGTACTTTTACGATTGCTAAGGCACCGGCACCAAGCATTATCTATCCGACGGCGAGCGGTGTCACCTATGGGCAGAAGCTTTCAGAAAGTACTCTGAGCGGCGGAAGCAATCAATACGGCAGCTTTACATGGACGAACAGCAATATGGTTCCGACCGTGGCAAACAGCGGCTATGAAGTGACCTTTACGCCAAGCACTGACACAGTAAAAAACTATGGAGCCATTACCAACACCACCGGCACCGTTGCCATTACCGTAAGCAAGGCAACTCCTGCGGTGACTGTGAATGCAGTTGTTTCCGACGACACAGGAAGCCGCAAGTCGACACTGACCGCAACCGTGACCGGTGCAGGCGAGGGTGAAGCACCTGCCGGAACCATGAAGTTTATCAACAGCACAAGCGGCAGTGATGTGGATATTGCAGGTGCAACAGCCGTTACCATCACAGATGGCAAGGCAACTTACACATGGACAGGGCTTGCTAATCAGATTTACAAGATCAAAGTAGTTTTCAGCGGTAATGAAAACTACAATACCGCCACCAGCGAAGAACTTAGCTTTGATACCGCTAAGCAAAATCAAGGGGCGCTTACCATGAGCAGCATTGGCACAAAGACCTATGGCGACAGTGCGTTTAACCTCACCACGACCGGCGGCAGTGGTAATGGAGCTGTTACTTTTACAAGCTCCGACCCGGCGAACGTCAGCATTTCCGGCACTACAGCGACCATTCATAAAGCAGGTACAGCAAAAATCACAGCAACAAAGGCGGGGGACAGCACTTACAATGAAGCGACCTGTGAAATTTCTCTTACAGTAGCGAAAAGAGATTTAACTGTAACCACCGAGGATAAAACCGTTGTCAAGGGCGAACCCATGACAGCCTTTAGCTACATGGCAGAGGGCTTGGTAAATGGTGATACTTTCACAGTAGCCCCAGCCATGATAACCACAGCAAGGGATACCAATACGGTTGGTGAATATGACATCATCATCACCGGTGGTAAACTTGCAAATGCTGACAACTACAATATTAGCTATGTAAACGGTAAATTAAAAGTAGTAAATCAGCTTTATGCAATAAGTGTTACTTACGGTTCAGCCGACAAACAAACAGCCTCCGGGGGCGAAACCATAACGATTACAGCGGACAGCCGCAGTGGTTATACCTTTACCGCCTGGAGCAGCAACGACGGTGTAACCTTTACAGATAAAAATGCAAAAACCACGACCTTTACCATGCCGGGTAAAGCGGTTACTGTAACGGCAAATTATAGCAGAAACAGCGGTGGCGACGGTGGTTCTTCCTCTAATAATAAGGGGAAAAACAGTGTTATAGTGACCACACCGTCTGCAACAACGAAAAATCCGAATCCGCCAACGCAGGTTACGACAACCGTAAATTCTACCGTAAGCAATGGCAAGGCAAATGTTACTGTATCTAAAAATACCATTGAAAATGCAATATCTAAGGCACAGTCAGAAGCAAAGAAAAAAGGCATAGAGAAGAACGGTATTGCAGTGGAAATCAAGGTTAAGGTTAATACTAAAAACAGCAGTACTAAAAATCTTTCCGTAAATCTGCCTAAGGTAACGGTAGATGCATTGGTTAAGGCAGAAGTAAAAGAGATTCGTATTAACAGCGGTATAGCAACAATCAACTTGAATCTTCAAACACTGAAAACAATCCAAAAGGAAATTAATGCAGATGTAAATGTGTCTGCGAAAAAAGTAGATAACAGCACCCTTTCCGCCGAAGCAAAAGCGGTTGTAGGCAACCGTCCTGTGTTCGACCTTACCATTACAGATACAAACGGCACAAAAATAAGCGATTTTGGCAAGGGCAAGGTTTCCGTTTCTATTCCGTATACTTTGGGAGCGAACGAAAAGGTAGAAAAAGTAGTAGCCTACAACATTAACGAAAATGGTAAAGTACAGGAAATGCCAAACTCCGTCTATGATGAGCAAAACAAAACACTGTCCTTTGTGACAGACCACTTCTCAAAATTTGCAGTAGGATACAAAGAAAAGACAACGACTGCCTTTACCGATATTGCAAACCACTGGGCAAAGAACGAAATTCAGTTTGTAACAGCAAGAGGACTATTTAGCGGTACAGGAGACGGCAAATTCTCACCGAATATGTCTATGACAAGGGGAATGTTTGTTACAGTGCTTGGCAGACTTGCTGAGGCTGACGTAAGCGGCTATATAGATAGCAGCTTTGCTGATGTGAAGGCAGATGCTTACTATATGCCATATATCGAATGGGCAAATAAAAACAGTATTGTGAATGGTACATCAGAAGCAGCCTTTGCTCCAGAACAGAGTATTACCCGTGAGCAGATGGCAGTGATTATGGCGAATTACACCAAGATAATCGGCTTTGAGTTACCACAAATATACACAGAAAACACCTTTACAGACAACGAAAAAATCTCAAACTATGCGAAAACAGCAGTGAAGCAAATGCAGATGGCAAATATTCTCGCAGGAAAGAATGGTAACAAATTCGATCCACAAGGTACAGCAACAAGAGCCGAGGTCAGTGTAGCCCTCAAGCGTTTTGTAGAGCTTGCATTATAAGGTGACATTTTTGGCAAAGGAGGTCCGATAATAGAAGAAAAATGAAACACGAACATTATACGAATAATAAAAATAAAATAGTAATAAATGTTCGTGAATTGTCTTGACAAGAAGGTATATTATGGCTAATATGAATATATAAGTTCGTTCCTGAGACAATAAAGATGAGTTTGCTTAGCTTAAGACAAGCTCATCTTTTTCTATAATGTTTAGGGATACAGCTTTTAACAAATGATATAGTTTGAAGAAAATTAAATTAATAGTACAATTTTAGCGAGGGAAGGTGTTGGATAATGAAAAAAGTAATGATTATCATGGGCAGTGACTCTGATTGGAAGATAATGAAGAAAGCAGCCCAGGTTTTACAGGATTTTGCAGTGGACTTTGAAATTCATGTAGCTTCCGCCCACCGCACTACTAATAAAGCTCTGGAATTAGCACGAGAAGCTGAAAAAAGAGGAGTAGATGTTATCATTGCCGGTGCGGGAGCAGCAGCCCATTTACCCGGCGTGTTGGCTGCAGTAACAACTCTTCCGGTGATTGGAATACCTATTAATGCTACGGCTTTACAAGGTGTAGATGCTCTTTATTCCATCGTACAAATGCCCTCAGGAGTACCTGTTGCTACAGTTGCTATCGATGGTGCTAAGAATGCGGCTCTGTTAGCAGTGCAAATTTTAGGAGTAAAAGAGCCTGAACTGCGGAAAAAATTTAAGGAATACAAAGATAAGATGGTGGACGAAGTAGCAGTAAAAAATGATAATATACAAAAATTGCTTTCTGAGCTGTAAAGTTTGTTCCTCGGTTATAAGTTCTGCTGAAAAAATTAAGTTAGGTATAAAGCAGCAGGGATTAGCTAAAGAAAAGAAAGCAGGTGAAAGATAAAATGATTGAACGCTATACAAGAAAAGAAATCGGTAATATCTGGACGGAGGAAAACCGCTGGTCAGTTATGTTGGAAATTGAAATACTGGCCTGCGAAGCTATGGCCAGTTTAGGTATGATTCCTCAGGAAGCAGCTAAGAATATTAGAGATAAGGCCGCTTTCCAGGTAGACAGGATTGATGAAATTGAAAAAGTAACGCGGCATGATGTAATTGCTTTCCTTACTAATGTAGGGGAATACGTGGGTGAGGATGCTAAGTATATACATAAAGGCATGACTTCTTCCGATATTCTGGATACGGCTCTGTCTGTGCAATTAAAGCAAGCAGGGGAGCTTATCCTGGAGAAATTACAGGTACTGGAAGGGGTTTTAAAGGAAAAAGCTATTGCATATAAGGATGCTATTATGATGGGTCGTACCCATGGGGTTCATGCTGAACCCATAACCTTTGGGCTGAAGATGGCTCTGTGGTATACGGAGACCCAGCGCAATATAGAAAGAATGAAAAAGGCTGTAGAAACGGTGTCAGTAGGCAAAATTTCAGGGGCTGTAGGAACCTTTGCGAATATTCCTCCCCAGATAGAAGAATACGTCTGTGACAAACTGAATCTCCAGCCTGCTTTAGTATCTACCCAAATTATTCAGAGGGACAGGCATGCTGAGTACATGTCCACGTTGGCGGTAATTGCTAGTTCCTTAGACAAAATGGCCACGGAATTAAGGCATCTGCAAAAAACGGAAGTGCTGGAAGTTGAAGAACCTTTTGCCAAAGGTCAGAAAGGATCTTCCGCCATGCCCCATAAACGCAATCCTGTAATGGAGGAAAGAATCAGTGGGCTAGCCCGTCTAATTAGGGGTAATGCTGTGACGGCTCTGGAAAATGTAGCTTTATGGCATGAAAGAGATATCAGTCACTCCTCAGCAGAACGGGTAATCTTACCTGACAGCACAATTATCATGTATTACATTTTGGATCAGATGATTTTTGTTATGGAAGGCCTTAAGGTTAATACAGAAAATATGAAAGAAAATGTAGAGAAAACTTTGGGACTTGTTTTTTCTCAACGAGTGATGTTATCCCTGGTGGAGAAAGGTTTGGCCCGAGAAAAGGCTTATGCTATGACCCAGCGCAATGCTATGCGGGCTTGGGATGAAAAGAAAGATTTCAAATCATTGGTTTTAGCTGATCAAGAGATCATGGCACAGCTAACTGGTGATGAGGTAGAGAAGATTTTTGACTATGGTTATCATTTGAAAAATGTATATTATATCCTGAAACGAGCAGGAATTCTTTAATTATCTTTAATTAATTGAAAGGGGAGTTTATAAAATGGTTGAAGTTTTAGAACAAATGTATGAAGGTAAGGCAAAGAAAATATTTAGGACCTCTGATCCCAGACTTTTTATGGTGGATTACAAGGATGATGCCACTGCATTTAATGGCTTGAAAAAAGGAACTATAAAAGGTAAAGGTTATTATAACAACCAGATTTCCGCCATTTTCTTTAAGTATTTAGCAGAAAAGGGCATACCTAATCATTTTGTGGAGTTGACAGGGGAAAGAAGTATGCTGGTTAAGGACTTGGAGATCATTCAAGTTGAAGTAGTAGCCCGCAACATAGTAGCAGGTTCTTTAGCTAAGCGTATCGGTAAACCTGAAGGGACAAAACTCCCCTTTCCTATTTTAGAGTTCTATTATAAGAGCGATGAATTAGGCGATCCTATGATCAACAAATATCATATCAAAGCTCTGGAACTGGCTACCGAAGCAGAGATGGAGGAAATTGCTAAAATTTCCTTTAAAGTAAATGAATTGCTGTGTGAACGTTTAGCACCTTTAAATATCGAATTAGTAGATTTTAAATTAGAATTCGGACGCCATCAGGGTAAAGTATTATTAGGTGATGAAATTTCTCCTGACACTTGTCGTTTTTGGGATACCGGTACCCATGAAAAACTTGATAAAGATCGGTTCCGTAGAGATTTAGGCAAAGTTGAAGAAGCTTATGAAGAAGTACTCAGACGTTTAACGGGAGGAAATAAAAATGTTTAAAGCAGTAGTAACTATAAACTTTAAAAAAAGCATTCTTGATCCTCAAGGAAACGCAGTTTATAAAGCCTTGAAATCCCTGGGTTACGAAAGCGTACGGGATGTGAGAATAGGCAAACATATCGAAGTAAATCTTGATGTGGAAACAAAAGAAAAAGCAGAAGCAGAGCTCAAGGAAATGTGTGATAAGCTCCTGGCTAATCCAGTTATCGAAGATTACTATATAGAAGTGTCGGAGGTAGAAGCATGAGATTTGGTGTGGTAGTTTTTCCTGGCTCCAATTGTGATGCAGACTGCTATCATGTGGTTGATCAGGTAATGGGCCACCCTGTTACTTACTTGTGGCATGGTGATAAGGATCTGAAAAATGTAGATTGTATTATCTTACCGGGGGGGTTTTCCTACGGAGATTATTTGCGGACAGGAGCTATTGCCCGCTTTTCTCCTATCATGGATAAAGTAGTGGAATTTGGAGAAAAAGGCGGTTTCATCCTGGGGATATGTAATGGCTTTCAAATATTAACGGAAACAGGACTTTTACCGGGAGCACTAATCAGAAATCCTAGTTTGCGCTTTATCTGTAAAGATTCCTACTTGCGAGTAGAGCAAAATGAAACACCTTTTACAGGTAAGTATCAGAGCAAACAAGTTATTAAAGTTCCTATAGCCCATGGGGAAGGAAGTTATGTGGCTGATAAAGAGACCTTGGAGAAGATGGAGAAGGCGGGGCAGATAGTATTCCGCTACAGTACTTCCCAAGGTGAAATTACTCAGGAAGCCAATCCTAATGGTTCTGCCCGCAACATCGCCGGGATCATTAATGAAAAGGGTAATATCTTAGGGATGATGCCCCACCCGGAACGCTGTGCAGAAGCTATTTTAGGCGGGGAAGATGGGAAACTCCTCTTTGAGTCCCTGATTAATTGGTGGCAGGGAGGTAAAGCATAATGAGCAGAGAACTATGGAAGGAAATGGGTCTAACCCAAGAAGAGTACACAAAAATACAGGAGATCTTGGAACGGGAACCTAATGAAGTTGAATTGGGTATGTTTGCAACCATGTGGTCAGAACATTGTAGTTATAAAACTTCCAAGCCTGTGTTACGGACTTTCCCTACAGAAGGACCCCGAATATTACAAGGACCGGGAGAAAATGCCGGTATTGTTGATATAGGTGATGGCCAAGCGGCTGTATTTAAAATAGAAAGTCATAACCACCCTTCTGCTATAGAACCCTACCAGGGTGCAGCTACAGGTGTAGGTGGTATTATCCGTGATATCTTTACTATGGGAGCACGTCCCGTAGCTGTTTTAGATTCATTGCGCTTTGGCCCTTTAAAAAGTAAAAAATCTCGCTTCTTGTTGGATGGTGTAGTAGCAGGAATTGCCGGATACGGGAACTGTATCGGTATCCCCACCATCGGAGGGGATATATACTTCCATCCCTCTTATGAAGATAATTGTCTCGTTAATGTATTGTGTATCGGACTTATTGATCAAAAGGATATTGCTAAAGGTACGGCAGCAGGCCCGGGAAATCCTGTTATGGTGGTAGGTGCCAGAACAGGTCGAGACGGTATTCATGGTTGTACCTTTGCTTCCGAAGAGTTGAGCGAAGACTCGGAAGAAAGACGTCCCGCTGTACAAGTAGGAGATCCTTTTATGGAAAAGTTACTCCTGGAAGCTTGTTTGGAGCTGATCAAAACAGGTTATGTGGTAGGTATGCAAGATATGGGAGCAGCAGGTTTAACCAGTTCTTCCTGTGAGATGGCTTCTCGGGCAGGAACGGGAATAGAAATGGACGTGGCCAAAGTTCCGCGGCGAGAAACAGGGATGAACCCATATGAAATTATGATTTCTGAGTCCCAAGAACGTATGCTGGTAGTACCTAAACAAGGTAAGGAAGAAGAAGTTAAGAAAATCTTTGCTAAATGGGGCTTAGAGGCCGTTGTTGTAGGCCAGGTAACAGATGATGGCTTTATGACCATCAAAGAAGGAGAAAAAGTAGTGGCGCGAGTGCCCGCCAAGGCTTTGACAGATATGTGTCCCGCATATACATCGGAAGCTGTGGAACCAGAATACATTGGTCCTGCCCAGAGTTATGATTTAAGCACTTTGCCGGAAATGGAAGATTACAGTCAAACCCTCCTTTCTCTGTTAGGAACATGTACAATTGCCAGCAAAGAGTGGATCTTCCGTCAGTACGATCATATGGTAGGACTTAATACTATCGTACAGCCGGGAAGCGATGCCGCCGTTCTGCGGATAAAAGGTACTAATAAGGCTCTGGCTGCTACCGTAGACTGTAATGCCCGCTATGTATATCTCAATCCTTATGCCGGGGGTAAAATTGCCGTAGCAGAAGCAGCACGTAATTTAGTATGTTCCGGTGCTCTGCCCTTAGGATTAAGTGATTGCTTAAACTTTGGTAATCCGGGGAAACCGGAAATCTTCTGGCAGTTTAAAGAAGCGGCCCGAGGCATGAGTGAAGCTTGCCTCGAATTGGAGACCCCTGTAACGGGAGGAAACGTCAGCTTCCACAATGAAACAAAAGGAGAAGCTATCTATCCCACTCCTGTAGTAGGAATGGTTGGTTTAATAAAAGATTTATCTCATGTGACTACTATGAACTTTAAAAAGGAAGGCGACATTATTATTCTGTTAGGTGAGAATAAGGATGAGCTGGGCGGATCCACCTATATTAGTGTTATTCACGGGTTGGAAGCAGGCAATGCGCCGGAAATAGATTTAAAACTGGAGAAGCTAGTTCAGAGGTCCACCTTAGAATTAATAAAAGAAGGATTTGTTACAGCGGCCCATGATTGTGCTGAAGGAGGATTAGCTGTAGCTTTAGCTGAATGTTGTATTGCCGGTAATATAGGAGCAGATGTTAATTTGACGGATGGTATCAGGGGTAGCAGTCTCTTGTTTGGTGAGTCCCAATCTCGTGTCATTATTACAGTTCCTAAAGAAAAAATAGATGCGGCTTTACAGCGTCTTAAAAAATTAGAAGTTCCCTATAAAGTATTGGGAAATGTAGGAGGAAAAGCGTTACAGATAGTTGGTACCGGTTGGAAGCTTCGTCTCGATACAGCAGAATTAGAAGAAAAATATCGGGAGGCTATACCATGCATAATGAATTCTTAGACAAAATGGAAGAAGCTTGCGGTGTTTTTGGGATTTATGCTCCCAATCTTGATGTTGCCCGGCAAACTTATTATGGATTATATGCTTTGCAACATCGGGGACAGGAGAGTGCCGGTATAGCAGTCTCTGACGGGGTTAGTATTAATCTTCATAAAGATATGGGTTTGGTCTCCGATGTTTTCACGGAAGAGATCATTAACAAACTTAAAGGTCACTGTGCTATTGGACATGTTCGTTATTCTACTACAGGGGCGAGTTTAATGACTAACGCTCAGCCCCTGTTATGTCGTTATCTCCAGGGAAACTTAGCTGTGGCTCACAATGGGAACTTAACTAATACTAATGAACTTAGGGAAAAGCTGGCGGCTAACGGTTCCGTTTTTCAGTCCACTATAGATTCAGAGGTTATAGTAAACCTTATTGCCCGCTATGGACAGAGCACTATTGAAGAGGCTTTAATGAAATGTATGATAGATATTAAAGGTTCTTATGCTTTAGTAGTGATGACGGAAAACAAAATTATCGGAGTCCGTGACCCCTTTGGAAACCGTCCCCTTTGTGTAGGGAAACTGGGTGAGAATTATATAATAGCTTCAGAATCTTGTGCCCTTGATGCTCTAGGAGCTAAATTTGTGCGTGATGTTGAACCCGGGGAGATCGTTACTATTGATGACAAGGGTTTAACTTCGCGACGTTTTCTTACTCCTGCCGATTCCGCCAACTGTATTTTTGAATATATTTATTTTGCTAGGCCCGACTCCAATATTGATGGTATTAATGTGATGCAAGCCCGTCGCGCCATGGGTCAGGAATTAGCCAAAGAACATCCCCTCAAGGCTGATTTGGTTATACCGGTACCTGATTCAGGCATAGCGGGTGCCTTAGGATATGCAGAATCTTCCGGTATTTATTTTGAAATGGCCTTAATGAAAAATCGTTATGTGGGCCGGACCTTTATTAAACCGGAGCAGAGTGAGCGGGATTTAGCAGTACGCTTAAAACTGAATCCCGTGGGTAATATAGTAAAAGGGAAAAGGGTAGTTTTAGTTGATGATTCTATTGTTAGAGGCACAACGGCTAAAAAAATTGTTAGGATGATGAGGGAAAAGGGAGCTAAAGAGGTTCATATGATGGTAACCTCACCTCCCGTCATTTCCCCCTGTTATTATGGAATCGATACTTCAGAACGCAATCAATTAATAGCTTCTAAATATAGCATTGAGGAAGTAGCCAAATACATCGAGGCAGACAGCCTTTGTTACCTAAGCTTGGCAGGGCTATATAAAGCCTTGGGTCGAGATAAAGGATTTTGTACTGCTTGTTTGAACGGACAATATCCAATTGAGATTCCTGATGAACAAGAATTAGGTAAGCATGTTTTGGAGACCTCGGCAAAAATGAAAAAGGAGGCTAAGACATGTGCGCGTCACAAGGGATAACTTATAGCCAAGCAGGCGTAAATATTGAACAAGGTAATAAAACTGTAGAACTTATAAAGCCTTTTGTACAAAAGACAATGCGTAAAGAGGTCCAGGGAGGATTAGGCGGCTTTGGCGCTCTCTTTGCTTTAGATATGGAGAAATATAAAAAGCCGGTGTTGGTGGCCGGTACTGATGGTGTAGGAACCAAGCTGGCGGTAGCTCACAAGGTAGGAAAGCATGATACTATTGGAATCGACTGTGTGGCTATGTGTGTAAATGATATCTTAGTTTCGGGGGCCGAACCCCTCTTTTTCCTCGACTATCTGGCAGTAGGAAAGTTGGAACCAGAGCAGGCAGCTCAAATAGTGGCAGGTGTGGCTGAGGGCTGCAGTCAAGCGGGTTGTGCTTTGATTGGCGGGGAAACGGCAGAAATGCCGGGCTTTTATGCTCCCGGAGAGTATGATGTGGCTGGTTTTGCTGTGGGAGCAGTAGAGCAAGGAAAGATTATTGATGGTAGTGCTATTAAGCCCGGAGATTTATTAGTGGGGATTCCCTCCGCCGGGTTACACTCCAATGGGTTTTCCTTGGCTCGTAAAATAGTCTTTGAGGCGTGTGGGATAGCTCCGGAGCAGTATAATGAAGAATTGGGTTGTACGTGGGGAGAGGAACTCCTGCGACCCACTAAGATTTATGTAAAATTAGTGCAGGAAATTATGGAGCAGTTCCCCATAAAGGGTATGTCCCATATTACGGGAGGCGGACTGTTGGAGAATCCGCCCCGGATTTTACCCCCAGGTACTCACATTGAATTGGAATATGGAACTTGGGATATTCCTCCTATCTTTAAACTTCTGCAAAAAGGCGGTAACGTGGAAACTAAAGAGATGTTGCGGACCTTTAATATGGGCATTGGCTTTGTTTTAATATTAGAGCCGAAGGAGGCCCACAATTTACAGCAGTGGTTGAAAAATAAAGGGATCAAGGCTAGCCTTATGGGGAAAGTAACTGCAGGTGAACCCGGGGTAACAGTAAGGGGGCTTGCATAACATGTCCTCCTTACGTGTTGCGGTTTTGGCCTCAGGTCGGGGTTCCAATCTACAAGCAATTATAGATAATATTAATGAAGGTAAATTAAATGTTTCCCTCGAAGTTGTAGTGAGCGATAAAAAAGATGCTCAAGCTTTGACCAGGGCAGCAGAACAAGGAGTAGACAATTTTTGGGTGAATCCTAAGGAGTATATTAATAAGGAAGCTTTTGAAACGGCATTAATAAATATTATTAAACAGTATAAAGTGGATTATCTTGTGCTGGCTGGATTTATGCGGATTTTTTCTCCGCATTTTATCAGAAATGTTGGTGTGCCTGTTTTAAATATTCACCCCTCGCTTTTGCCTTCTTTTCCAGGGCTTCATGCCCAAAGACAGGCTATAGATTATGGAGTACGCTACAGCGGTTGTACAGTCCATTTTATTGATGAAGGTGTGGATTCCGGCCCCATTATTTTACAAGCAGTGGTACCGGTATATTCCTGGGATACTGAAGATACTTTAGCTCAGCGCATCTTGCAGGAAGAGCATCTCCTCTATCCACGGGCTCTTCAACTTTTGAGCGAAGGAAAGGCAATATGTGAAGGAAGAAAAGTAAAGATTATTGGGGAAGGTGAGAATGATGAATAAGCGTGCATTACTTAGCGTATCTGACAAGAAAGGCATAGTAGAGTTCGCTAAAGGTTTATCAGAACTAGGTTTTACTATTATCTCCACAGGTGGTACAGCCCGTACTATTCAAGAAGCAGGTATTGAGGTAATTCAGGCTTCCCAAGTAACGGGATTCCCTGAAGTATTGGACGGGAGAGTTAAAACTCTGCATCCTCATATCCATGCCGGTATCTTAGCCAAAGGCAGCCCGGAACATCTGGAACAACTGAAGAAATTGCAGATAGAACCAATTGATCTAGTGGTAGTTAATCTCTATCCTTTCCGGGAAACTATTGCTAAACCGGGGGTTACTTTGGAAGATGCTATTGAGAATATTGATATAGGAGGCCCTACTATGGTCAGGTCGGCAGCTAAAAACTATGACCGTGTAGCTGTAGTAGTTAATCCTGATCATTATATGGAAATTATTGGGGAAATTAAGGCGGCAGGAGAAATATCTTTTGCAACTAGACAAAAATTGGCTTTAGAAGCTTTCTCCCACACCGCCTCCTATGATATGGCGATTAGTCGTTATTTGAGTGAGATTGTTACTCCGGGAGAATTTCCGGCCGAGTGGTTCTTAGGTGGAGAAAAAGTACAAGCTCTGCGTTATGGAGAAAACCCTCATCAGAAAGCAGCTTTCTATAAATATCCGGGAAATAACCCCGGTACATTGGCCGGGGCTAAGCAGTTGCAGGGCAAAGAACTATCCTATAACAATTTGGTTGATGTTCAGGCAGCCTGGGCAATTGCTCAGGAATTTAGTGAGCCTGCAGCAGCAGTGATTAAGCATACTAATCCCTGTGGAACAGCTGTGGCTTCAGATTTACATACGGCATATGTTAGAGCTTTTGCCGGAGATCCTATCTCTGCGTACGGTGGTATTATTGGACTCAATGGAACCTTAGATGAAAAGACTGCTCAAGAAATAAGTAAAACTTTTGTAGAAGCTGTGATAGCTCCTGCTTTCAGTAAAGAGGCGCTAGAAATTTTGGGCAAGAAAAAGAATCTACGCTTAATAGAAATGGGAACAGCAGAACAAAAGAACAAAGAATATTGGCTGGAACCGGTAAGCGGTGGATTCCTTGTGCAAGATTTGGATAAAGGGGCAGTGACGGCAGAGGAATTGCGTGTCGTAACTAAAAAAACTCCCGATAAGGAAACCATAGAGGAACTTCTCTTCGCCTGGAAGGTTGTAAAACATGTTAAATCTAATGCCATTGTGCTAACTAGAGATAAACAAAGTGTAGGTGTAGGTGCTGGACAAATGAACAGAGTGGGAGCTGCCAATATAGCTTTGGAGCAGGCTCAAGATAAAGCGCAAGGAGCAGTGCTAGCTTCCGATGCCTACTTCCCCTTTGGTGATACTGTGGAACAGGCAGCTAAACATGGGGTAAAGGCTGTTATTCAACCAGGTGGTTCCATTAGAGATGAGGAATCAATTAAAAAAGCTGATGAATACGGAATAGCTATGGTATTCACCGGCATGCGCCATTTTAAACACTGAGGTGAACGTATGGATAAACTACAAATTTTGCTAGTTGGCAGCGGTGGAAGGGAGCATGCCTTAGTCTGGAAGCTCTCACAAAGCAGCAAGATTGCCAAGCTCTATTGTGCGCCAGGAAATGCAGGAATAAGTTCTATTGCTGAGTGTGTTCCTATCAAAGTTGATGATATTCAGGGCTTGGTAGACTTTTGTAACCAAAATAAAATAGATTTAGTTGTTGTTGGTCCCGAATTGCCTTTAACTTTGGGACTAGTTGATGAATTGGAAAAGGCAGGTATTAAAGCCTTTGGCCCCACTAAGAAAGCTGCGGAAATTGAAGGCAGTAAGGCTTTTTCCAAGGATTTGATGAAGAAATACGGAATACCTACGGCAGACTATGGAGTATTTTATGATCTGGAAAGTGCCAGAAACTTTGCCCGGGAAATGAAAGGTCCTTGGGTTGTAAAAGCTGATGGATTGGCAGCAGGTAAAGGAGTCTTGATCTGCTCTACTATAGAAGAAACTGAAGATGCTATAGAAAAAGTATTACGTGGTGAAGTTGCAGGTCAAGCCGGGGAAAAGCTAGTAATTGAGGAGTTCTTAGCAGGAGAAGAATTAAGTGTGTTAGCCTTCTGTGATGGAAAAACAATTGTACCTATGGTACCTTCCCAAGATCATAAACGTATTTATGATAATGATAAAGGACCTAATACGGGGGGGATGGGAGCTTATTCTCCCGTACCGGTAGCAACGCCGGAACTTTTAAAGGAAGTAGAAGAAAAAGTTTTAATTCCTACGGTACAAGCCATGGAGCAAGAGGGTAGACCCTATAAAGGGGTACTATATGCCGGCTTGATGTTAACAAAAGAAGGAATTAAGGTCCTGGAATATAATGCTCGTTTTGGTGATCCCGAAACTCAGGTTGTATTACCACGGCTAGATACGGATTTATGTGATATTATGCTAGCAGTGCTTGAGGGGCGTCTTCAGGATTTGAATATTTCTTGGAAACAGGCGGCTTGTATTAATGTAGTGATGGCATCGGGAGGATATCCGGGGTCCTACACCAAAGGTTATCCAATTTCAGGCTTAGAGGAAATTCCAGAAGATGTGCTGGTATTCCACAGTGGTACTGCCCTTAAAGAGGGGCAGGTAGTAACGGCCGGCGGTAGAGTTCTCTCTGTATCCGCTTTTGGTGAGGATATTAAACAAGCCCAGGTTAGAGCGTATGATATTATGAAAAAAATTACCTTTAAAGATGCGTACTACAGGAAAGATATTGCTAATAAAGCTATAAAGCGTTAAAATAAAACATATATCGACACAGAATGATAAAAAATATAGCACATAATGTTGAAAACAGGGTAAAAAAGTCCTAAAATGTCATATATTGACCTAGATTCCCAGACTCCAACCATGATAATATGGTTGAGAGTCTTTTTTTATCTCAAAATTATGGACAATTATATGAGGAAAAATAAGTAGGAGGAGAAGAAGGGCTTGTACAAATCGAAGAAACTTTATCGTGTTTTACTAAATTGGTTTGTAGTTGTAGGAATCCTTTTTGTTGCTACAGGATTAGCTTTATATTCTTATTTAAACTATCATTCTGTAAAAGGATTTATGACAAAATATTTAGTAAATATCAGCGAACACCAAATAGCTGAAATAGAGAATTGGTTTGAAGAAAGGTCCAAGGATATTTATGTATTATCCCTTCTTCCTTGTCTAAAAGATAAAGATATTGTAGAAACTAAAAGAATTTTCAAAAAATATCAAGAGCATTTTGAGAGCGATTTTGATTTTTTAGCGTTTGTAGATAGCGATGGTAAAGTATTAGTTCATTCTATTTTTGAGTTGCAAGATGTTTATGTAAGAGATAGACAATATTATCGAGATGCTATTATAGGAAAAGCTACTACCTGCCAGATAATCCTTGATAAAACAAGAAATATACCCACAATAATTGTGGCAAATCCTGTATATAATGATAGTAATGAGGTAATAGGAGTAATGGTAGGAGGGTTAAGTTTAAATAGGATAAATAAAATAATAGTGCCTTACCATTTTGGCAATACAGGAGAAACATATTTAGTAAACGACAAAGGGCTC
>JAHDSB010000140.1 GCA_018433015.1 Clostridia bacterium
AATGCCACAGTTCAAGTTACTGTTAAAGGGATGGAAACTATTAATCCCCGAAAAAATCTTACAATAATAAAAGCTCATATTTCTGATGCTTCAAGTAGTGGGGTTGCTATCTGGTATAATCAAAAATATCTCAAAAAACAGTTAAATTCAGGTGTAGAATTGCTTATCACCGGAAAAGTTAATTTTCGCTATGGGTTTAAAGAAATTGATGTTAGTGAGCATGAAATATTAACAGGTAAAAAATCTATTCATACAGGGCGTATAGTTCCTTTTTATCCTAGTACGGAAGGACTAAGTCAAAAATTTTGGCGGGATCTGCAACACCAAGTTCTTACTAAAAAAGTAGAAGAAGTACAGGAAATATTTAGTGCTTCAGAAAGACAGGAATATCGGCTCTTGCCAATAAAAGAAGCCTTGACCGGAGTTCACTTTCCTCCCGATAATAATATCTTGGAAAAAGCTCGCTATCGCCTGATTTTTGAAGAATTTTATCTTCTGCAATTAGCTTTAGCTTTTATTAGAAAATTTTCTGCTTCTCGTAGCAAAGGAATAGTCCACACAAAAAATAAGAATTTAACGCAAAAGTTTATAAAAAGCTTGCCCTTCTCCTTAACAAGAGCCCAGGAAAGAATTATTAATGAGGTGTGCCAAGACATGGAATCTCCTCAGGTTATGGAACGTTTGATTCAAGGAGACGTGGGGTCAGGTAAAACTGTGATAGCGGCTTGGGCTCTTCTAAAAGCTGTGGAAGGTGGCTATCAAGGAATATTAATGGCTCCTACAGAAATACTGGCAGCTCAACATTATGAAACATTAAAAACTTGGTTCGAGCCCTTAGGAATAAAGACAGTATTATTAACAGGTAGTAAATCCTCCCGACAAAAGGAAAGGATTTATGAAGAATTAGAAAAAAATAGAGTAGATGTAATCATTGGCACTCAGGCCCTAATCCAGGAAAAGGTTAAGTATGCTGATGTTGGGGTAATAATCATTGATGAACAGCATCGTTTTGGCGTAAAACAGAGGGGGCTGCTGGAAGAAAAAGGAATCAACCCTGATGTGCTGGTCATGTCTGCCACACCTATTCCTCGCACCTTAGCAATGACTTTATATGGAGATTTAGACATTTCTGTGTTAGATGAACTTCCTCCGGGACGGAAAATTGTTAAAACCTATTGTATTGGGGAACCATTAAGGAAGAGATTATATACTTTCTTACAGAAGCAAATACAACAAGGAACACAAGTTTATGTTGTATGTCCCTTAGTGGAAGAATCAGAAAAGCTGGATTTAGAAAATGTTATTAGTCTTTCTGAAAAAATAAAGAAAGAGTTTTCAGTACATAAGGTGGGACTTTTACACGGACGTATGAAAGCAGTAGAAAAAGAGGAAGTTATGGAAGCCTTCAAAAATAATGAAATTAAAATTTTAGTTACTACTACAGTAATTGAAGTAGGAGTAAATGTACCTAATGCTACAATTATGGTTATTGAAAATGCGGAGCGCTTTGGCTTAGCCCAGCTACATCAATTGCGGGGAAGAGTAGGAAGAGGCAGTGATCAATCCTATTGTATTTTAATTACCTCCACAAAAAAATCTCTAGCTTTAAAGCGACTTAAATTAATGACTAAAGTACAAGATGGCTTTAAGTTAGCGGAAGAAGATTTAAAATTACGGGGACCGGGGGAATTCTTCGGTATGCGACAACATGGCTTGCCGGAGTTCAAAATTGGCGATATTGTCCAAGATGCTCCGATTTTACTGAAGGCCCGTAAACTTGCAGAGAAAATTTTAAAAGAAGATTTTAATTTAGAACATCCTGAACATCAAAACTTAAAAAATCAAATCGAAATAATGATAGATAGGTTAGTTAAGTATTAAAAAGGTCATTAAAATTGTGCAAAGCGAATGATGTTTAAAAGATCCCATTTTTGAAAATAAAAAAATGGGATCTTTTCTCTTTTTATTCTATTTATTTGTAATATTAATTAATACTGGTTTATTTACCACAGAAAGACTAGTATTCAATTAAAATGATTGTAAAAAGATAGCTTTAGGAGGTGATTTCATTTTATGAAAGATAAAGAATACAATGCAAGCAGCTCTCTAAAGCCTAATATTGAACGGTTTAAATACGAAGTAGCCCAGGAACTAGGTATATCACATAGGAAAAATAAAAATAAAAAATTTAAAGGTGAAAAAAGTAGTAAAGATGATTATTAATATGGTAAAAGGTTCTAAAAAAATAGTGTTGTAAAGCAAGTATAAATATTTAAGCTAAGGGCAAAATAGTATTACAAACAGATAAGGAGGTGAAACAGAGTATGAGTAGAAATACTAATAAACCTGCTGTTCAAGGAGCAGCTCCCGCTTTAGATCAATTCAAATATGAAATTGCTAATGAATTGGGTATCTCTAATTACAACAGTATTGATAAAGGGTCCTTGACTTCCCGTCAGAACGGTTATGTAGGAGGATATATGACAAGAAAGCTTGTCCAAATGGGTGAACAAGCTTTAATGGGTGGCCAGACTCCCCAATCATAAGTAGATTTTAGATATAAGAGAGTGAACTTAGTAAAAACAAGCAGAGAATCAGCGATTTTGACTCTTGTCATTATCCTCTCTGCTTGTTTTTTATTTTTAATTATTGGAGATAGTGTTCAACTTGATCAGGAGGCATACCCGGATGTAAAGCTAGAGCTAACGAGGTAGCAATAACTTTGGCAGTAAAAGATATTTGGTCATCGACTTCTTTGGGAGTAACCATAAGTTGGCCACCAAAGGGTTCTAAAACTTTATTAATAATTTCATTTACGGCTACCGGTTGTAATCCTGCGTATACATGTTGTAAAGCAGGAGTGGTTTGTAAATGATTAAATAATTGTTCCATAGCTTGATGAGTTATAATACCTGCGTGTACTACTGTAGGTACTCCAATGGCTATGACGGGAATCCCCATCGTTTCTTCATTAATACCTAAACGTTTATTTCCTATACCGGATCCAGGGTTAATACCTGTTGTTGCTACTTGTATAGTAGAGTTTATTCTTTCTACACTACCTGCAGCCAGAGCATCCACACAAATTAACAAATCAGGTTTTACTCTATCTACCGTACCTTTGATAATTTCTGCCGTTTCTATTCCTGTTATACCTAATACTCCGGGAGCCAATACACAAACGGAACGCAAACCTTGTTGTAATTCCTGAGGAGCATATTGAAAAAGATGACGTGTAGCCATAGAAAAATTTACAACTTTGGGACCCAAAGAGTCGGGCGTAGCATTCCAGTTACCCAAGCCTACTACCAGAATTACAGAATCATCATTCAGAGGAAGGATTTGTTTTAATTTTTCTGCAAAAACTTCACTAATATTTTTATGTACCATTTTGTTATTAACTCTAAGTTCGGGTGATTCTAAAGTAACATAAGTACCTTTAGCTCGTCCCATTATTTGCTCGCCTTGTTCATCTAAAATTGTGATTATCTTCACTGTAGAATGATCATAATTTTCTTCATCCATCTTAACTCCAGGAATTTCTCTTCCTGCTTCTCCCCGTAATAATTCATGGGCTTCTACAGCTAGATCTAAATTGATACCTAATAAATTGTATAATTCACTTGTTTTCATATGGCACCTCTTTAAAATGTATTTGCTTAATATCAGTTTTTCCCTAATATAGTAATTTTATGATTATATTTTGCCGATTATTTTTAACGGATGATTCTTAAGAAGTCAGGACAAAATATATTTGAAAACCAAATTAGGAGGATGAATTAAATGCCTTATCAAAAAGATGAAGTTAATAGAACGCGGGGTAGAATTCGCAAAAAGACAAAAAATGAATTTAGTTCCGAATTAACTCAAATTCCAGGGAGACAATTTAAAAATGAAAAGGTGGGAAAAAACGAGGAATTAACAGAAAGACCGGGGAATTATGAAATATATCCTGGTGAATAAATTCTTTATAAATAATAAAAAAAAGCCTGTATAGCAAAGTCTATACAGGCCTTAATTTAAGATGACTAAGGAAGTAATAGTACCGGATGTTCTCTTTATATTATGAGCAATATTGTTATAGAATATTATAAATAATAATATGAAATATGATGAAGAAAATGAAAGATATGTCGTGTATTTTTATTAAATATGTTATAATTTGATTCAAGGAGTTGTATTTATATAGTGAGAATAATAGCCGGTACAGCCAAAGGTCATAAAATTAAAGCTGTTAAAGGATTGAATACTAGACCTACATTAGATAGAATAAGAGAAGCCATATTTAATGTTCTTGGTAACTCTGTAATTGATGGAAATTTCTTAGATTTATTTGCAGGTACTGGAGCAATGGGTATAGAAGCATTAAGCAGAGGAGCTAAGCAAAGTTATTTTAATGATGTGAATAAAAAGGCTTACCTGACTATTCAACAAAATATTGAAACATGTCATTTTAAAGATTACAGTAAAGTGTTTAATATGGATGTTTTTCGTTTTCTAGAATTTCTGGAAAACGAGCAAGAGCGTTTTGATATTATATATGTAGACCCTCCTTATAACAAGCAGCTATACGAACCTATTATGCAAAACCTGGAAATGGCTAGTTTTATTAATCCCGACGCCCTAATAATTATCGAAGGAAGTAAGGATTTTCAGTTGCCACTAAAGACTAATAAATTAGAATTAATAAAAAAGAGTCTTTATGGAGATACGTTAATTTTATATTATCGATATATCTAAAAATGGGGGATAGTAAATGGAAATATTACATATATTAGATGAATTAGAAAATTATGTAGAGGAATGTTCGCGAATACCTATGACTGGTAAAGTTATACTTCACGAAGATATCTTATACGATTTTTTAGATAAAATCAGGGCTATGTTGCCTGAAAATATGCAAGAAGCAGAGTGGATCCTACGGGAAAAAGAAAGAATTCTAAAAGAAGCTAAGAAGGAATCAGAAACCATTATTGAAACAGCACAAAATAAGCTGCAACGTATTACCGGTGAAAGTGAAATTGTGAAGATAGCAAATCAGCAAGGTGAAGAAATAATTACTAATGCTAAAAATGTAGCTAAGGAAATAACCCAAGGTTCTTTTAATTATGCTGATGATGTCATGGCCCAATTACAATCAGAGTTAGAAAGGATACAACTGGTAGTTAGAAAAGGCAGAGAAGAATTAAGACAGAACATACGCCAGACTAACAATCAAAATAAGAATGCAGGATAAAAACTTGGTTAAAACCAAGTTTTTTTATTGGTAAATTTTTTGCCAGAATATTTTAAGAAATTTAAAAAAATATAATACAGGAATCAATAAAATTAAAATTGCGAAGAAAATAAACATTAAATTCCATACATATAAAAAATTATAGGAGAATGTAGCAAAAAATGAACTGGGAGGAGTATAGATAACTGAGACAGGCAAAGAAATATAATGAGACCAAAAATCAATGGTACTTGTTAAAAGATATGCTAAAACACCTCCCACTACTCCCTGAAGCACTCTACACCAATGATAAAGATGGGAGCTAATATCTGAACCTGACAAGACGCTCATAACTTGTGATTGGATAGATAAACCGCTCCATCCCAGAAGAACACTAGCTATTACTGCTTGTTCAGTTAAAGTAGCAGGGAGCTTAGACAGCTCCTTTAATCCTAAAGTTAATTCCCAAAATCCTGAAGCAAGGGCTGGACTAAATTTAGCATCGCAGCCTATGGCATTTAGTAGTACACCTATGGTGCTAGTGATATATTGCATTAGGGAAGATGCGCTCAAAAGCTTAATTAAGAGGGAGAAAACAACCACAAATCCGCCAATCAGAGTAATATTTTGAATACCCTTCTTGATAGAATCACCCAGCAGTATTCCCCAGGGCTTGCGAGTTTTTTGCGCTATAAGAAGGGCTTTTGTGCCACGAACAAGGATGTTTCCTTGAGCATTAGAAGGGGGAATTTTAGGAGAAGCAGACAGACCCAGACAAATTCCAATTATTAAGTTGGAAATATAATGAGCCAGGGCTAAAATATAGCCCAGCAGGGGATTATTAAACATCCCGATAGCAATAGCAACTAGAATAAAGAGGGGACTAGAGTTATTAGTAAAGGCTACTAAGCGTTGACCATCTTTGCGAGAACATAAATTTTCTTCGTACAAACGTTTAGTGAGTACTGCACCCATAGGAAATCCGGAAGTAAGTCCCATAGCTAAAGCAAAAGAAGTTGTTCCGGGGAGATTGAAGAGGGGGCGCATAATAGGATCCAGGAGTTCTCCCAGTAAATGAACTACGCCTAAATTTAGAAGGATTTCGGCAATAATAAAAAAAGGAAGCAAGGAAGGAACTAAAACAGTAGCCCATAATTCTAAGCCATAACGAGAACCTTCATATGTTTCCTGGGGCCAAATAAACATAGCCAAAACAATCAATGTTGCTCCTAACGCATAAAAAAGTGACAATATGTATCCTTTATTCCTCTGCCAATGTTTAATCATGAAATGCACTCCTCCTTTTTGGCCTGTTAAGAGTATATTGGGAGCAAGTGCATACTAGACCAGGATGTTTTTAGGAATAAAATAGGAAATTATAATATATTCTAATAGCAGTGGTTAATGCTATTAGCAGTAATCTTTTTGAGGTGTTAATAAATATGATAAAGAAAGTTGGCCTGGCTCTAGGGGCCGGAGGTGCCAAAGGTCTGGCGCATATTGGGGTACTTCAGGTTTTAAACCAAAATAATATAAAAATTGATTATGTAGCCGGTGCTAGTATGGGAGCTATTGTGGGAGCAGCTTTTGCTGCAGGGGCAGATATGGATTTTTTAGCAAAGCTTGCCATGAGTCTTAATCAAACTCATATTTTTGATGTAACCATGCCGCGAATCGGTCTTTTAAAAGGTGATAAGGCTCAAGAAATCATTAAATTAATAACTCATAATAAGACTTTCTCAGAACTGGATGTACCTTTAGCAGTTGTAGCAACAGATATAGAAACGGGAAAAAGAGTGACTTTTCAAGAAGGGGATTTAACTTTAGCTGTTAGAGCCAGTATGTCTGTACCGGGAATCTTTAATCCAATTCGTTTTAATAACATGCTTTTAGTAGATGGAGCCGTAGTAGGTCGACTCCCCGTTGATGTTTTAAAAGAGATGGGTGCTGAATTTATAATTGCCGTTGATGTAAAATCATGGCCTTCCGGTAGACATGAAGTTAATAATATATATGAGATTATCATGCAGTCTATTGATATTTTAGAGAATGAAGCTTGTAAAACCAATTTAAATTTAGCAGATATAATAATTACTCCCGATGTTACTGGAATAAGTGTTGCCGACTTTCGGCGAGCCAGGGAATGTATTGAGGCAGGACGTAAAGCAGCTGAAAATAAGATTGAGGAAATAATCACTGCTCTGCAAGAAACAGCATAATTAGTTTTGATAATAGATGGGACTGATAAGATAATCAAGGTTACCCTTTCTTTGGTGGGGAGCTGGATAAAGTAAGGTATAGAGGTTAGTGGAGAGGTTTTCCATTTCCCAAAAGAGACGAAAGGTTTCATTTTGCTGACATAGCTTTTGGCTGTGGGCTCCTTTTGTTATAATAGGAAGGGTAGCTTTTTTTTGCATTTCTTTTAATAACTCCCGGCCCTGATCAGTAAAGCCTAAAACTCGGAGATAAGGAGGTCCCTTATATATATAATTTTCTTTAGCTTTTGTATAATCTAAGAGCAGGTGAATCATTAGGCGTTGTAGGCGGGTATGGGTGAACCGTTTGGTTTTAAGCTGTATTAAAAAATCTTTTAGGGTACCTGTTTGCTGACAGACCTTATAAATGCGGTTTTCCAGGCCTTCCCGTACATCAATAAGAGAACTTAAATATTCTTTACTACTACGGCGTAAAAGAGTTAAGATAATAGGGGACAAATTATCAAACATAATTGGGCCTTGACCTATTTGTATTTCTCTGGTTAAAATCTTATAGGTAGACTCCGGCAAAAATTCTTTTATAGCTTGAAGTTTTTGTGATATACAATCAGCTGTAGTGTTCTGCAAACTATTTCTTAGGGCGGTAGCGCTGGGGAAAAGCCCTTCGATGAGATTTCTATCTGCATAAGCACTCCCTTTACGTTTAATATAAAGGGGCTTGAGGGAAATATGCATTTCTTCTAGCACTTGCAGATAAGTTAGGCCTAAAATATTGTTAGGTTTTTCCCACAGTACGGAAGGACAAGTCAGCTCTTGGGTTAAAGCTTGAGCTCTAGCTGTAGGATAAGAGAGACCACTGTTTAAGAAGGTCTTTAGATATTTTTTAAAACTAGGAGTCTCTTGGGCTAATAAAGAGGCAGCTTTTGCAAGATAATCCGGTTCTTCCGTTTCCACGCCGAAGGCAAGATGGGTGACAAGGCCTGTATTATAGAGAGTTTCGATGCCGCCCCGCGCGAACCAGTAAGCACTGCGACAAGCATATAAGACGGGAAGTTCCAGAATAAGATCGGCACCACCTGCTAAGGCCATTTCTGCACGGGCCCATTTGTTAACAAGGGCAGGTTCTCCTCGTTGCACAAAATGTCCACTCATTACACAAATAATACCTGAGGCATTTATTCTTTTTTTTGCTTCATGCAAATGATATAAATGACCTAAATGAAAAGGGTTGTATTCAGCAATAATACCAACTATACTCATAATTGTTTAACCTCAACAAGGAAATTTTATTTTTTAGGCGAAATAACACCTTTGTGTTATGATAAATTATACCAAAGGAGGAACTATAAATGAACTTAATCGAACAGATTAAAGCTAAGGCTAAAAAGAATAACCGCACTATTATTTTAGCTGAAGGAACAGAAGAACGTACAGTTAAGGCAGCAGGTATAATCTCTAATGAAGGTTTTGCAAAGATCATTCTTCTGGGGGATATAGCTGAAGTTAAGAAAGTTGCAGAAAAGGTGGATGCGGATCTATCAAAGGTTCAGATAATTGATCCTGTAAAGTCTGAAAAATTTGATACATACGTTGACCAACTAGTAGAGATTAGAAAGAAAAAAGGACTCACTAAAGAACAAGCTCAAGCCTTACTAAAAAGCACCTTGTATTTCGGTAATATGATGATGTATAACAATGAAGCTGACGGCATGGTAGCTGGAGCACAAAACACTACAGGGGATGTACTGCGACCCGCTCTGCAAATTTTAAAAACAGCTCCGGGCATGACTTCAGTTTCAGGAGCATTTGTTATGATTACTCCTAAAACTGAGTATGGTCATAATGGAATTATGGTATTTGCCGATTGTGCCGTTACTCCTAATCCTACTTCAGAACAATTAGCTGAATTTGCATATGCTTCTGCTCAAACAGCTAAAGCTTTAGTAGGCTATGATCCTAAAGTAGCATTGTTATCTTTCTCCTCTAAAGGCAGTGCAAAACATGAATTAGTAGATAAAGTTTCTAAGGCTGCAGAGATCGCTAAGGAAAAATATCCTGACCTCTTAGTAGATGGAGAATTACAACTTGATGCTGCTATCGTACCTAAAGTTGGAGAATCTAAAGCACCTGGCAGCAATGTAGCAGGACAAGCTAATGTTCTAGTATTCCCTGATTTACAAGCTGGTAATATTGGATACAAATTAGTACAACGCCTAGCTGGTGCAGAGGCGGTTGGACCGGTTCTCCAGGGAATGGCTAAACCTGTTAACGATTTGTCCCGTGGTTGCAGTGTAGAAGACATTGTTAATACTACTGCTATTACAGCATGTCAACAAATAGGCTAATTATCTAGTGTTGCCTTTCTTGACAATAAAAATTTAACTCTGTATAATTAAGAAGTATTATTATGGTATATTTAAGCGCAGCTTTGCTGCGTCTTTCTTCTTGCCTTAGAGGTGAAAGAAATGAGAATAAATATTAGTGATTTAAGAACAGACCCTGGTGCTCAAGAAAACTTCGAGTTTCGCTTAGAAAAGTTACCTGAAGCAGATAACATAACTTTTATTGAGCCTGTTTTCGTAAAAGGTAAACTTATAAATATGGGTAATATCCTGGAACTAACAGCTCTTGTTACAAGCAAGCTCGTAACCACCTGTTATAGGTGTTTAGATGAAGTAAAGTATTCTCTGGAATTTAGTTTCACTGAGGAATATAGTTTAAAAGATGAAACTGACGAAAAAGCTGACTATGAAGATACTAAGCACATAGTTTGTGAAGGAGATTGGCTTGATGTTTCTCAGGCTGTTCAAGAAAACATCCTCTTAAATTTGCCTATGCGAGTGCTTTGTCAACCTGATTGCCCAGGGATATGCCCGCACTGTGGTAAAAACTTAAAGGATGGTCCATGTCAATGTGATGATCGGGAGATTGATCCTAGATTATCAATTTTAGCTAAGCTAAAACAAGGCGAATAAAGCCTTAAGGTAAATCAGTTAGGAGGAGGTGGTTCCGATGGGAGTACCGCAACGCCGCCGTTCCAAAGCAAGAAATCGTAGAAGAAGAGCAGTGGTTATGAAAATAGAAAGCCCTAAGTTTCATGAATGTCCTCAATGTCATGAATTGAAAATGCCTCACAGGGCTTGTCCTTCCTGTGGCTATTATAAAGATCGTCAGGTAGTGACTAATACAGAAGAATAGTTTATATAAAGGAAGTCCATTATGGGGCTTCCTTTTTTATGTTATAAAATAATTTAAGAATCGGTTTATATGGTGTTTATAAATGGGTCAAGATAATCAAGATAATAAATTAAGTGAAAAAAAACTTGCCAAAAATAAATAGTGCATTTATACTAGGTATTAATACCAGGTTTTTATACCAGGTAACAAGTTTATCCCAGCTAACCATTACTAAGACTTCCGCTTCTTTCAATGGTGAGCATCAAAGATGACTATCACTAAAATATCTTCGAAATTAAGTGCTAGTAACCTTCGGAGTACTAAGCCCAGCTTTGCATACAGTAAGTACTAACGACAAGTTCGTAAGTGCTACTAGCAGGGATAACAATTTATAAACTTCAGTGGAGTTTATAACTCCTTCTGAAGCTAAGAACTCTGTTTATGAGCGGATAATATTCGAGAGGATGAAAGCCATGGTACACAGGGTAAGTAAGGAGCAGCGGCAAAAGGAGTTGGCTAATTTGCTTTATACAAACCCTTTTACCACAGATGATGAATTAGCCAAAAAATTTGATGTTAGCGTACAGACAATTCGACTAGATAGAACAGAATTAGGTATTCCTGAGCTGCGCCAGAGAACGAAGCAAGTAGCTGAACAGGTATATCAGAAAGTGCGTTCCATGACTGGTGGAGAATTAGTAGGAGATTTGCTTGAATTTGAGCGTGGTAAGCAAGCTACATCCATTATGGAAGTTATGCCGGAAATGGTAGTAAATAAAAGTAGGGTTTGCCGCAGTGATTACCTTTTTTCTCAGGCTAATACTCTAGCTGTTGCTATTGTTGATGCTGATATTGTTCTAACGGGTAGCGCACGTATTCGCTATAGACGTCCCGTATATCTCAATGAAAAAATAGTAGCATATGCATTTTTAGCTAGAAAAAAGACAAATAAATACTTGATAAAAGTTACTGCAAAAGTAGGCGCAGAAGAAGTTTTTGTCGGGAAATTTATTGTGGTAGCTAAATAGGAGGAATAAAAGATGCGTATTGCTGTTGATGCTATGGGAGGGGATCATGCCCCTCTGGAAATAATAAAAGGTGCCTTAGAGGCCCTAAAAGAAAATACAGATTTACATATTGCTTTGGTAGGACGTGAAGAAGACATAAAAAAACATCTCCCGACTGGAGCTTATTCAGGGAGGATTGAGGTAATCAATAGTCGGGAAGTAATTACCATGGATGAACATCCGGCTACGGCTTACCGTAAAAAAAAGGATGCTTCTATTACAGTTGCTGCCAAATTAGTTAAAGAGAAAAAGGCAGAAGCGTTGATTTCAGCAGGTAGTACAGGAGCACAAATGGTAGCCTCGCTTTTTGGCATAGGCCGTTTAAAAGGAATTGATAGGCCTGCTATCGGTACAGTGTTGCCAACGTTGACAGGAAAAATGCTTTTATTAGATGCCGGTGCTAATGCAGATTGCAAACCAGAAAATTTAGTACAATTTGCCCAGATGGGTAATATATATAGCCAGAATATATTAGGAGTCGCTGAACCCCGTGTGGGACTTGTCAGCATTGGTGAAGAAGAAGCTAAAGGTAATGAACTTACCTTACAAACCCACGAACTTCTTAAGCAGCAAACTAAACTAAACTTTATTGGAAATGTGGAAGGTCGAGATATTTTAACAGGCAAGGCAGATGTTATAGTATGCGATGGTTTTGTTGGTAATACTATTCTCAAAGTTATAGAAGGAACAGCCAGCACTCTTTTTACCCTGCTTAAAGAAGAAATAATGAAGAGCTCTGTTAGTAAAGCAGGGGCCCTCTTAATGAAACCTGGATTTAAGAATTTAAAAGCAAAACTAGATTATACAGAAATTGGCGGTGCGCCTCTTTTGGGAATTAAGGGAATAAGCATTATATGCCATGGAAGTTCCAATGCCTTAGCTATTAAAAATGCTATTAACGTTGCTGCAGAATGTATCAATAATGAATTTGTTAAGCACTTACAAGAGAGTGTGGAATAAATTAAAGGTTGGTGAAAAAATGAAAGATACCCTACGCCCTGCTGGTATTGTGGGTCTGGGTTCGCAATTACCTGGAGAAGTGGTAACCAATGCAGATTTAACAAAAGTACTGGACACAACAGAAGAATGGATACTTACTAGGACAGGAATTTCCGAACGGAGGAAAGCTTCCAAGGAAGAAGCAGCTTCTGATTTGGGAACTCAAGCAGCTTTAAAAGCTCTGGAAGATGCAGGATTAAAAGGTGATGATGTAGATCTCGTTATTGTAGCTACTATCACACCTGATATGGCTTTCCCCTCAACGGCATGTCTGATCCAGCATAAGATAGGAGCCTCCCATGCAGCTGCCTTTGATCTATCGGCGGCCTGTTCCGGATTCATTTATGGATTGGCTGTAGGAAGTCAATTTGTAGCTAATGGAACTTATGACACGGTTTTAGTGGTGGCTACTGAAGTTTTATCAAAAATTCTTGATCCGGAGGACAGAACAACCAGCATCTTGTTTGGTGATGGAGCCGGTGCAGCTGTTATTAGACCGGTGGATCAGGGGGAAGGTTTTTTAGCTTTTGATTTAGGCTCTAAAGGTGAAGGAGGGGATCTCCTAAAACTTCCGGCGGGAGGATCACGCAAACCTACCTCTTTAGAGACGATTAAAGAAAAAGAACATTTTATTAAAATGAGTGGTAATGAAGTATTTAAGTTTGCAGTAAAAATTATGGGGGATGCAGCTGTAAAAGCCTTAGAAAAAGCAGGTTTAAACAAACAAGATATCGATTATTTAATACCTCATCAGGCTAATATACGCATTATAGAATCTGCCGTAAAAAGGCTGAAGCTTTCACCAGAAAAAGTTTATATTAACTTAGATAAATATGGAAATATGTCAGGTGCTTCTATTCCCGTAGCATTAGATGAAGCAGCCAGGAAAAACCATATAAAAAAAGGGGACCGCGTTGTTTTAGTCGGTTTTGGAGCCGGTCTTACTTGGGGATCTTGCGTAATAAACTGGTCAATATGAAAGGGGAGATAAGGAGCAATGCAGAGAGCAAAGTTGCAGACTGATTTGTGTGAATTATTGGGAATAGAGTATCCCATAATTCAAGGAGGAATGGCCTGGGTAGCAACGGCGGAATTGGCAGCAGCAGTTTCCGAAGGTGGAGGTTTAGGCATTATTGGTGCAGGCAATGCCCCGGGAGAAATCATTAGAGAACAAATAAGAAAAGCAAAATCCTTAACAGATAAGCCTTTTGGTGTAAATGTCTATTATCTGTCCCCTTTTGTAGAAGATGTAATTCAAGTAATTTTAGAAGAAAAAATAAAGGTTATTACTACCGGAGCAGGTAATCCCGGTAAACATATTCCCAAGCTAAAAGAAGCGGGAATTAAAGTTATTCCTGTAGTCTCTGCAGTAGCTTTAGCTAAACGGTTAGAAAAGACTGGGGTAGATGCTATTATTGCTGAAGGGATGGAATGTGGTGGTCACATCGGGGATTTAACTACCATGGCTCTTGTACCCCAAATCGTGGATGCAGTAAAAATACCGGTTATTGCTGCCGGCGGAATAGCAGATGGACGGCAGTTGGCCGCTAGCTTGTGTCTAGGAGCCCAAGGGGTACAGATGGGGACCAGATTTATCTGTGCTGAAGAATGCCAAGTCCATGATAACTATAAAAATTCTGTGTTAACGTCTAAAGACAGAAGCACAACTCTTACGGGTTATCACGGACATTATGTGAGGGTTATTAAGAATAAGCTCACCATAGAATATGAAAGATTAACTAAAGAAGGAGCAAATGAAGCAGAACTTGAGCAGTTGGGGGCAGGTCGTTTACGTGCTGCCGCTATAGATGGTGATAATAAAATGGGTTCTGTGATGGCTGGCCAGGTTGCCGCAATGGTTAATAAGATACAGCCGGCCTGCGAAATTATTCAAGAATTAGTTAAAGAAACAAATACGGTGCTGCAGGTTCAGGCGAGTAAAATAATAGGAGATAATAGCAATGATTAAAACAGCTTTTGTTTTTCCGGGACAGGGATCGCAATTTGTTGGGATGGGAAAAGATTTTACTGAAAATTATTCTGAAGCCCGCGCAATATTTCAAGAGGCTGATGAAAGCTTAGAATGTGCCTTAAGTAATCTTTGTTTCAATGGACCAGAAGAAGAATTAAAATTGACGATTAATACACAACCTGCTATCTTAACGACTAGCATAGCAATCTTAAAACTAGTTGAGCAAGAAGGTATTACCGCTGATTTTGTAGCGGGACATAGCTTAGGGGAATATAGTGCTCTAGTTGCAGCAGAGTCCCTATCTTTTCAGGATGCTGTAAGGATAGTAAGACAGAGAGGGGCTTTTATGCAGGAAGCTGTGCCTCCCGGTGAAGGAACTATGGCGGCAATTATGGGATTATCTAAAGAAAAGGTAGAGGAAATCTGCCAGAAAGCATCAGCCCAGGGCATTGTTGAACCGGCTAATTACAATTCCCCTGTACAAATTGTCGTCGCAGGAGCTGTTAAGGGTGTGGAAAAGGCCGTAGAAATTGCCAAAGAAGAGGGAGCCAAACGTACTGTAATGCTTCCCGTGAGTGGACCTTTCCACTCCAGTTTATTAAAACCTGCATCCCTGCGCTTAAAAGAAGTTTTGGATAAAATAAATATAGTGCCAGCAAAAATTCCTGTTGTAGCTAATATTACAGCAGAACAAGAAACTGAGCCGGAACTTATCAGAAAGAACCTGATTGACCAGGTTAGCGGTGCAGTGCGCTGGCAGCAGTCGGTAGAAAAACTCCAGTCCTTAGGTGTAAAAAGATATATAGAAATAGGACCGGGTAAAGTACTAAGCGGATTAATAAAAAAGGTTGATAAAACAGCAGAAATATATAATATAGGAGATGTGGACTCCTTTAAAAATACCATAGCTAAAATAAAAGGAGTGTAGCTTATGTCTAATCATACCCTGCAGGAAAAAGTAGCCCTGGTAACAGGAGGATCTCGCGGGATTGGTCGGGCCATTGCTCTATCTTTAGCTGAAGCAGGCGCAAAAGTTATTATTAATTATCAGGGCAATGAACAAGCAGCCTTAGAAACACTTAATCAGATTAAAGAAATAGGCGGAGTGGGAGAAATCTACAAAGCAGATGTGTCTTCGGCTGAAGAAGTCAATAGCATGATCAAAAATATTATTGACAAATATCAATCCTTAGATATATTAGTAAATAATGCCGGCATCACGCGAGACACTCTTATTATGCGGATGAAAGATGAGGAGTGGCACCAGGTAATTGATACAAATCTGACAGGAGTTTTTAACTGTGTCAGAGCAGTAACTCGCCCCATGATGAAGCAACGTTTCGGTAAGATAGTAAATATTTCTTCTGTTGTAGGGATTAATGGAAATGCCGGACAGATCAACTATTCTGCAGCTAAAGCGGGAGTCATAGGTATTACAAAAAGTGCTGCAAAAGAATTAGCTTCCCGTGGTATAATGGTAAATGCCGTGGCCCCGGGATACATTAGTACAGATATGACCGAAAACCTGGGTGAAAAGGTGACTGAGAATATCGTATCTCACATTCCTTTAGGACGCGTAGGCACACCCCAGGATGTAGCGAAAATGGTTTTGTTTTTGGCAGGTCCTAATGCAGACTATATTACAGGACAGGTAATTTCCGTTGATGGTGGAATGGCAATGTAGTTAAGCTGCAAATTACATACCTTATCTGTAATTGCACCTTGTGGAAGGAGGTGAAATAGATGGATATCTTTGAAAAAGTAAAATCTATTGTAGCAGATCAATTAGGTGTTGATGCTGCTGAAGTAGCTTTAGATACAACTTTTGATGATCTTAATGCTGATTCTCTTGATGTAGTTGAGCTGATCATGGCCATGGAAGAGGAGTTTGATATCGAAATTCCTGATGAGGATGCTGAAAAAATAAAGACTGTTGGTGATGCAGTAAACTATGTTAAAGGAAAGCAATAATATTGTAAATGAGGTCCCGCCGCTATTGTAGACGGGACCTCTAAACAAAGTAAGTGTTTTTACACTTAATGGAATTATACTGGAGGGAATAGACGTGAAATTACCCGAACTGCGGATAGGAAAACTGCGACCTACCATACCTATTGTCCAGGGTGGAATGGCTGTACGACTTTCAACAGCTCCTTTGGCAGCTGCTGTGGCTAACGAAGGAGGCATTGGCGTAATTGCTGCTAGTGGGATGTCCATATCAGAATTAAGAGAAGAAATCAGGAAGGCGCGTTCTCTGACTTCCGGAATCATTGGTGTAAACATCATGTTTGCAGCTGCAGCCTTTGTCGACTTAATAAAGACGGCCATTGAGGAGAAGATTGATCTCATTATCTCGGGGGCCGGTTTTTCCAGAGATATGTTTATTTATGGCAAAGAAGCAAATATACCAGTAGTTCCTATTGTATCCACGGCAAAATTAGCTAAAATATCCGAGAAGTTAGGGGCATCTGCCGTTGTAGTCGAAGGCAAAGAGGCAGGGGGACACCTGGGAACGCCTTACTCCTTGCAAGAAATCCTTCCGGAAGTAAAAAAGGCTGTGAATATTCCTGTGATTGCTGCAGGAGGAATTGTAGATGGTAAAGATGCAGCAAAAGCCTTTAAACTTGGAGCTGACGGAGTACAGATGGGTATACGTTTTGCTGCCAGTGTAGAATCCAACGCCGCTGATAATTTAAAAGAATTCTATCTTCAAGCTAAAGGTGAAGATATTGTTTTGATTGATAGTCCTGTAGGATTAAAGGGTCGAGCTATTAGAAATGTATTTACTGATAAACTCTTGCAAGAGGGTACTATCCCACCGGAAAAATGTAACAAATGCTTGAAAAAATGTACCCATACATTTTGTATCATGGAATCCCTGGAAAATGCTCAGAAAGGCAAATTAGATAAAGGTTTAGTATTTTCAGGGGAATATATAAGCAAGATTAAAGAAATATTGCCTGTGAAACAGATTATTCGTTCTCTACTCCAGGAAGTAGAGACTTTACCATAAATCATACTGATGGTTAGAGACCGTTATCCATGCTGGTAACACTAACGAACTTGTTCGTTAGTGCTTACTGTATGCATAGCTGAGCGTAGTACCGCTTACTCCAATGTTTAATGAGATGGTGATTAGCGGTAGTAACTAGCGGACAAAATGAAGAAGCAATAATAAATGAGGTGGAATTTATGAAAAATCGTGTCGTAATTACAGGGCTCTCTGCTATTACGCCATTAGGAACAGGAGTAGAAAAGTACTGGCAGGGATTATTAGAAGGCAAATCCGGAATTGATACAATCAAGAGCTTTGATGTTAGCAATTTTGCTACACAAATTGCTGGAGAAGTTAAGGATTTCGATGCTAAGGATTACCTAGATAGAAAAGAAGCCAGAAGGATGGACCGTTTTACTCAATTTGCTGTGGCAGGTTCTACTATGGCCGTGGAAGATGCAGGATTAAAGCTAGATACAATTGATAAGACTCGGATGGGTGTAGTTTTAGGGACGGGAGTAGGAGGCATGGATACTCTGGAAGATACAGCCCGTCTGCTTCATGAGAAAGGTCCCAACCGCGTTAGTCCTTTCTTTGTTCCCATGATGATTGCCAATATGGCGGCAGGTCAGGCAGCTATAGCTTTAGGTGCACAAGGTCCTAACACTACGGTAGTTACAGCTTGTGCTTCAGCCACAAATGCTATTGGTGATGCTTTTAAAGTTATTCAGAGAGGCGATGCCGATATCATGGTAACCGGGGGTACGGAAGCAGCTATAGTACCTCTAGCCTTAGCAGGTTTTTGCTCTATGCGGGCCCTCTCAACTCGCAATGACGATCCCCAAAAAGCTAGCCGCCCCTTTGATAAAGAAAGAGACGGCTTTGTTATGGGAGAAGGTGCAGGATTATTAGTCCTGGAAAATCTGGAACATGCCTTAAAACGTGGGGCAAAAATTTATGCAGAAGTATTGGGACATGGTGCAACAGCAGATGCTCACCACATCACCGCCCCGGCTCCGGGAGGAGTAGGAGCAGCAAGAGCTATTAGAGATGCCATTAATGATGCGGGGTTGCGGCCTGAAGATATCGATTATATCAACGCCCACGGAACATCTACCGAGCTAAATGATAAATATGAGACTATGGCTATTAAAGAAGTATTTGCAGATCATGCGAAAAAATTAGCCATAAGCTCAACTAAGTCTATGACCGGACACTTGTTAGGAGCAGCAGGGGGCATAGAAATGGTGGCTGCTGCATTATCGGTACAAAACGATATAGTGCCTCCCACCATTAATTACGAAAACCCCGATCCCGAATGTGACTTGGATTATGTACCAAATAAAGCTAAAAATATGACTGTGCGTTATGCAATGAGTAACTCTTTTGGTTTTGGCGGGCAGAATGCTACTGTTCTCATAGGCAAATATGAGGCATAATAAAAGGGAGGCTAGATTTATGCTAGCCTCCCTTTTCCTTGTACTTACCAAGGGAGCGCAAGGAAAAGGGAGGTTACAGCCGCATTATTTATTATTTTTAAAGTGGAGGTAGCTTATGTTACAGGAAAAAAGAAAAGCACAGCTGAAAAAGCTGTTGTGCTCCTTAAAAATTAACGAGGAGATAGACCTACAGTTGATTCATCAATCTTTAATTCATCCCTCTTATTTATTACATAATGGTGATAGTGAAGAAAACAATCAGCGTTTAGAGTTTTTAGGTGATGCCGTAGTAGGGTTAGTTATTGGACAATATCTCTTTGAAAAATATCCTCATAAAAGTGAGGGAGAATTGACAAAGATGAGGGCTTTTATTGTCTGTGAAAGCGCATTAGCGTATGGAGCCCGTCTCTTAAATCTAGGGGAATATCTGCAAATGGGTAAGGGTGAGGCTGCCTCGGGAGGAGAGAAACGCCCTTCCAATCTGGCGGACTGTTTTGAAGCTTTTATGGGAGCCCTCTACTTACATTTGGGCTTAGAGAGGGTGCGATCTTTAATATTAAAAGTGCTGGAAAGCAGGATTGAACAGGCCGCAAAGGGAAATTTCGGTAACTTTAAGGCCCAGCTCCAAGAACATGTCCAACAGAATCCGGAAAATCGTGTGAATTATAAAATATTGCACGAGGAAGGGCCTGATCATAATAAAAAGTTTGTTGCAGCTGTTTATCTTAATGATGAGGAAATAGCCCAAGGGTCCGGGCGCTCCAAAAAAGAAGCCGAACAACATGCAGCCCAATGTGCCTTAAAAGAGATGGGAGTGTTATAGTTGGATAAGAACCTAGTTATTCCTTTCTTTATACCCCATGCCGGTTGCCCCTTTACCTGTGTTTTCTGTAACCAGTGGGAAATTAGTGGCGAGGATCAGGAAGCAAATCCGGAAGAAATATTAACTAAAGTAAAGGAATATTTACATACCGTGAAAAAAAAGCCCGAAAGGACGGAAGTAGCTTTTTTTGGCGGTAGTTTTACAGGACTACCCGTTTCTGTTCAGGAAAGCTATTTGAAAGGGGCGTTTCATGCTAAAGAGGAGGGGCTCATTGATGGTATAAGGCTTTCTACCAGACCGGATTATATATCGGATGAGATTGTAGAACGCTTATGTAGATATGGTGTGACTACTATTGAACTGGGGTGCCAGTCCTTAGTCGATGAAGTTCTCTCAAAAACTAAACGAGGTCACGATGTAGAAGATATAATGAAGGCTACAGAGATAATAAGGAAGTATCCCACAGAATTAGGATATCAATTGATGTTGGGACTACCGGGGGATAATTTCACTCATGCTCGTGATACGGCGCGCAAAACAATAGAAGCGAAGCCGGATTGTGTGAGAATTTATCCCGCCTTAGTATTAAAAAATACGGTTTTAGCCCAGTGGTATGAGCAAGGAAGGTATGAGCCCTGGAACTTGGAAAATGCAGTGGAGATGGCTGCTGAATGGCTAGGGGCGTTTACATATTACAAGATTAAGGTGATTCGTATGGGCTTACAGGCTACAGAAAACTTAACCCCCGAAAAGGATCTTGTGGCAGGCCCTTATCATCCTGCTTTTGGAGAGCTGGTAGAAAGCAAGCTGATGTTACAGCAACTCACTGCTTTATTATCAAGCAAATCCCTACAGGGAGAGGAAGCTACAATTTTCTTTAATCCTCGCGATTGTTCTAAAGTTATTGGACAAAAAAGAAAAAACATTCAAGTGATCAAAGAACATTTTGGATTTCTTCATATCAGGTTGATGCCTGATCATGATTTACCGGAAAACGATCTACGGGTACAGGTGGAATCTGAAATAATGACCTCTACGAGACAGGAGTTTTTAAAACAATATAGAAATAACAAATGGTACTAAAAGGAAAGGGCGGAAGTGTGTGTACCTAAAAAAACTAGAGATACAAGGATTTAAGTCATTTGCCGATAAGACAGCATTGGAATTCAAACCGGGTGTTGCAATTATTGTGGGACCTAACGGCAGTGGAAAATCGAATATAGCCGATGCCATCAGATGGGTACTGGGTGAGCAAAGTGTAAAATCTTTGCGGGGCGGCAAAATGGAAGACGTAATTTTTGCCGGCAGTGATAAGCGCCGTTCTTTAGGAATGGCAGAAGTCTCATTAACAATTGATAATTCCTCAGGAAAATTTCCGCTAGACTTCCACGAAGTTACTGTAACCAGAAGGCTTTATCGCTCAGGGGAAAGCGATTATCTTATCAATCGTGTGCCCTGTAGATTGCGAGATATTCATGAACTTTTTATGGATACCGGGGTAGGAAAAGAAGGAATATCCATCATCGGTCAAGGTAGAATAGATGAAATCCTTTCTGTTAAACCTGAAGAAAGAAGAGGGTTAATTGAAGAGGCTGCGGGTATAGTTAAGTTTCGACATAGAAAACGAGACGCTGTAAAGAAGTTAGATGATACAGAAAATAGTCTGGTGAGGCTCAATGATATTATCCTGGAGTTGGCGGAACAGGAAGGTCCCCTGGCCCAACAGGCGGAAAAAACTAAGTGTTATCAAGAATTTAAAACAGAGCTGGATGGGTTAGAGATCGGTCTTTTAATTCAGGAAATAGAGAAGACCTCTGTTAGTTTGGAACAAACCAAAGAGCTCCGGAGTAAGGAACAAGCAGATTTTGAAACTTTGCAAACTAAGTACTATCAAGAGCAAGCCTCGGAAGAGGAAAATAAATTATTATTGCAAAAGAAGGAAGAAAGTGTAACGACTTGTCAGGAAGAAGTGTATAATAATAATCTTTCCTTAGAAAAAAATGAGAGTGAGAAAAAGCTCCTTCAGGAGAAAATAGCTTCTTTACATAAACAGGCAGAAAATTTAGAAGAGGAAATACAAGAACTCCAAGAAAACTGGAATAAAGCAAATATTGCTAGGGAAAATCATCAAGGGATTGGGAGCCAGCTGAAAAGTAAGCTCTTACAAAGTAGAGAAGCCCTTACAACATATGAAAATGTCTTAAAAACAGAAGAACTAAAAGATCTGGAAATGGCAGAACTATTAGAAAGAGAAAAAAATCAATATTTTGATGTGTTACAGGAACAAACAGAAGCAAAGAATAATCTGATAAATCTGCAGCAAACTATGGCCTTGCTTACTAAACAAATGCAACAGATAAATGCTAAAAAAGAGAAGATAGAACAGGAATTGTCAGAGGTTAAGGAGCGCATCACCGCTTTAGAACAGGAAGCTGTGCAAATCAGCACGGAACTAGAAAAAAAGCGGAATGAACTGCTGGAAGCAGAGCATAAGCTAAAGGAAAAAATCAGTAAATATCAGCAGCTGCAACAGCATAATCGTTCCCTACAGGAAGAAAAAAATAGAACAACGGCTCGTTTGAAGATTTATCAAGACATGGAACAAGAAGGACAAGGTTACGGTCAAGGAGTAAAAGAGGTTCTGCACCAAAAAAATAAAGGTATTCTTTCAGGCATCTTAGGCTCGGTAGCCCAAGTTTTAAAGGTACGAAAAGAGCATGAGCTTGCTGTGGAAGTTGTGCTGGGAGGTTCTTTACAGCATATCATTACTACTAATGAAGAAGAGGCCCAAAAATCTATCCAGTTGTTGAAATCCCGTAATAAAGGGAGGGCTACCTTTTTACCCCTTACTACTGTAAAAGGCAGAGGAGTAGATACTAGCCTTTCAGGAAAACCCGGTGTGCTCGGACGCTTGAGTGAACTTGTTCAATATGAACCAAAATATCAAGGGATTGTAGAGTACCTCTTGGGCCGGGTCTGGCTGGTAGAAGATTTAAAAACTGCTGTAGACAGGGCTAAAGATACAAACTTTCGCTTTAAAATAGTTACTTTAGATGGACAAGTTGTTAATGCAGGGGGATCTTTAACCGGTGGTAGCGTAAATAAACGTTCTGACGGAATATTGGGACGAAAAAGATATATTGAAGAGCTACAAGTTAAAGCTAATGAGCTGGAGCAAAAAATAGTCCATAGTATGAAAATCGAGAATGAAGAAGCCCGGAGGGTGGAAGGGCTTAAAGGGACAATCGAGGATATTAAGGCTGAATTGCAAGAGCTCTCCATCACAAAAGCGGAAAATAGCACAAATAAAGAAAGATGGAGTGCAGAGAAAGCACGTTATCACAAGGAATTAGAAGCTGTACACTGGCAGCTTACGGAAATTGAACAGGAACGGGCCGAGGCAAAAAAAGATAAGCTGGAAAAAGAAGAAAAAAGTCTCTTGTTAGCTCAACAAGTTCAGGACTTAGATGAAAGAATTAAGCTTAACCAGGCCAAGATAAAGGATAAGGCTGAAGACAAGCACAAGAGAAATGAAAAGTTGACTCAATTGCGCATTGAAGTAGCTACCATAGAAGAAAAAGTAGCTTCCTATGAAAAAGAAGCCCAATATTATCAACAGCAGATTGCCCAGTTGAGCTTATCACGGGAAGAAAAAATAAAAAGAAGAGAATCATTAAAAGAAGAAAAGCAGGATTTAGAAAGGAAACAAGAGGAGCTTGAAAAGCAACAGGAACTGTTAGTCATAAAGTTACATGAAGTTGAGAAAAAATTGGAACAATTAAAGATTGATAAAACAAATCTCCAAGAAGGACTGCAGGAAATAAGCCAAAACGTCAAGAAGTACAGTGTAATCCTGAAGGAAAAAGAAGAGAAATTACATAAATATGAATTACAGCAATCTAAACAAGAAACTACTTTAGAATCCTCTCTTAAACGCTTGTCAGAACAGTACGAATTAGAACTGGAACAAGCTAAAGAACGTGGCATCCTAATAGAAGAAAGAAAGCAGGCTGTTAAACGAATTAATGAATTAAAGACTAAAGTTTCGGCACTAGGACCTGTAAATATGTCTGCTATCGAAGAATATGCTCGTTTAAAGGAAAGGCTGGATTTCCTCACCGCTCAAGTACAAGATTTATCTGATGCTAAGAAAAGGCTAGAGCAGGTTATCAGTGAAATGGATGAAATAATGACGCAGCGCTTTAATGAAACCTTCCAATTAGTGTCGGTGAATTTTCAAGCCATGTTTTCCCAATTATTTGGGGGAGGCCGAGCCAAAATGATTTTAACTGAGTCCGAATGTCCTTTGGAGTCGGGGGTAGAGATAATAGCTCAACCCCCGGGAAAAAAGAATCAATATTTATCATTGCTTTCCGGAGGGGAAAGAGCCTTAACGGCCATTGCTTTATTGATGGCAGTATTAAAGATAAAACCCAGTCCCTTCTGCGTTTTGGACGAGATTGAATCGGCCCTGGATGAAGCTAATGTTTATCGCTTTGCCCAAGTATTAGAGGAGTTCTCCGAAGAAACCCAATTTATTGTCATATCTCACCGCAAGGGAACCATGGAGATTGGCGATGTACTCTATGGAGTAACTATCGAAGAATCGGGTGTATCACGCTTGGTATCTGTTAAACTGGAGGACATAAAAAAGGAAGCAAGTTAAAGTAATTTGCTGTAGATTAGGAAAGAATAAGGTAAGCAGAAATTTTTACACAAGGAGGCATCATAATATGGGATTTTTTGATAAGATTAAGGCTGGTTTAGGTAAGACGAAACAAGCTTTTGTTGATAAGGTGGCAACAGTTATAACAGTGGGAAAACCTATTGACGAGGAGCTTTTTGAAGAACTGGAGGAAGCTTTGATTCAGGCTGATGTGGGTGTTTCTACTGCAGTAAAGTTAGTTGAAATCCTGCAAGATAAAGCCAAAGAGCGGAAGCTTACGGAAGCTCAAGAGCTGAGCGGTTTATTGGAAGAGGAAATAACTAATATGTTGCAAGAAGGGGAACACCAACTGGCATTAGATGATGATAAGGTAAATGTTATTTTAATGGTAGGAGTAAATGGCGTAGGGAAGACAACTTCTATCGGAAAATTAAGTAATATCTTAAAGCAGCAAGGTCATAAAGTTCTGGTAGCAGCAGCCGATACTTTTCGTGCCGGTGCTATTGAGCAGTTACAGGTCTGGTGCCAGCGTAGCGGCGTAGAGCTTATTCAGCACCAAGAAGGAGCAGATCCGGGGGCTGTAGTGTTCGATGCTGTTCAGGCCGCAAAATCTCGGGGTAGTAATGTATTAATTGTGGATACAGCAGGGCGACTGCAGAATAAAACAAATTTAATGGAAGAATTGAAGAAGATCAGACGGATTATAGATCGAGAATTACCTGGTACTACACCGGAGGTATTACTTACCTTAGATGCTACCACTGGCCAAAATGCCTTATCTCAGGCCAAGCTATTTACAGAAGCCGTAGGTGTTAATGGAGTAATTCTTACGAAACTTGATGGAACAGCTAAAGGCGGAGTAATTATTGGTGTTCAGGATGAATTCCATTTACCTGTTAAGTTTATTGGAGTAGGGGAAAAAATAGATGATTTACAAGTGTTTGATCCCCAAACCTTTAGTCAGGCACTATTTGACAAGGAGGAAGAGTAAATGCAACAAGTGGATTTAGCAGTTATCGGAGGCACTGGAGTATATAGGGCGGACATGCTGGAAAATGCGAAAGATGTTGATGTAGAAACAAGATACGGGGTAGTTAATCTCTTGATTGGCGATTATAAAGGTCGAAAAATAGCCTTTTTAGCCAGACATGGGAAAGGTCATTCAGTACCGCCCCATTTAGTAAATTATAGAGCCAATATCCAAGCCTTAAAAACATTAGGAGCAAAACGGGTTATAGCTACTGCGGCAGTGGGTTCCTTGAATGAGGAAATGGATCCGGAAAGCTTTGTAATTATTGATCAATTTCTTGATTTTACTAAAACAAGACATACTACCTTTTATGATGGTGGAACTCGGGGCGTTTTGCATATAGATGTTACTGAACCCTATTGTCGGGAAACGAGAGAGTTTATCTATGAAAAAGCCAAAAAACTGGGTCTCAAGGTCCATATGGGTGGTTGCTATGTTTGCATGGAAGGGCCACGTTTTGAAACCCCGAATGAGGTTAAGATGTTAAAAATGTTGGGGGGAGATCTGGTAGGCATGACTAATGTACCGGAGGTAGTCTTAGCCCGGGAAGCAGGGCTATGTTACGCTACTATTACTATGGTTACTAATTTTGCCGCAGGAATATCACCTAATGCCCTTACCCATGCAGAAGTAGTAGAGGTCATGAAAAATATTAGCAGCAGAATTTCTGACTTAATTATGGAAACTATTGAAAGCATTCCTCTAGAAAAGCACTGCAGCTGTGCTAAAAGTGCTGAGGAAGCGGGAAAATTTTAAAAAGAGCCGGAAAAAATAAAGAACATTAGGGTAATTAGCGGGAAGGATTTGTATTATATTTAAAGAGACTTGAGTTTGAAAGGGGGAGAAAAATGGGGAAACTGCTTATTAAGGATGTAGTAATTTTACCCATGGATGGAGTCGAGAGGGAGCAACCTTGGTTTACGGGAGATATTGTTGTAGAGGGAAATATAATAAAAGAAGTAGGCGAAGATTTAAGATATAAATATAAAGGATATGAAATTATTGAGGGTAAAGGATTATTAGCCATGCCCGGTATGCTTAACTGTCATACCCATGCTGCCATGACTCTGTTAAGAAGTTATGCTGATGATTTACCTTTACAAGAATGGTTAGAAGAGAAAATCTGGCCCCGGGAGGCTCATCTCCAATCCGATGATATTTACTGGGGTACAATGTTATCTATCCTAGAAATGATAAAATCAGGAACTACTGCTTTTGCCGATATGTATTTCTTTATGGAAAGAGGAGCTCAGGCTGTTACTGAATCAGGAATTAGGGCCAGCCTCTGCAAAGGCATGATTGGTTTAGGAAAAGCCAAAGGAGAACAAGATTTGGCTGTTGCTGAAGAGTTAGTGAAAGAATGGAACGGTAAAGCCGACGGTAGGATTACTTGCTTATTGGGACCCCACGCACCCTATACCTGTCCGCCTGATTATTTGCGAGAGGTTATAAAGCTCAGCGATAAGCTGGGAGTAGGTTTACATATTCATTTAGCCGAGACTTTAAAAGAAGTGTCTGATATAGAGGAACAGTATGGGATGCGCCCCCTCGAATTAATGGAGTCTATTGGGCTTTTTGAAAATCGGCATGTTATAGCAGCCCACTGTGTACATCTTTCCGATAAAGAGGTAGATATCTTAGTCAAAAATAAGGTAGGAGTGGCCCACAATCCCCAAAGTAATATGAAATTAGCCAGCGGTATAGCACCTATACCTAAACTATTGCAGGCCGGTGCCATCGTGGGCTTAGGGACAGATGGAGCTGCCAGCAACAACAACCTGGATCTCTTGGAAGAAGTCAGATACTGTGCTTTGTTGCATAAGGTAAGTGCACAAGATCCCACAGTGACTCCTGCTTATCAGGTATTGGATATGGCAACCAGGATGGGAGCCCAGGTTATGGGTTTGGATAAAGTAGGATCTCTTAAACCAGGCTATAAAGCTGATATTGTACTGTTAGATTTACAGAAACCCCATTTAACCCCTTTACATGATGTAGCGGCAAATGTAGTGTATTCTGCCCAATCTTCTGATGTAAAAACTGTCATTATAGATGGAAAAGTAGTAATGAAGAATAAACAAATGTTGACTATGGATGAAGAAAGAGTTATGTATGAAGCTCAAAGATGTGCTGATGATCTGTTAAAAAGAGAGTAAAATAGAAAATTTAAGTATGGCAAAAAAACAATAAGAATCCCTCTGGGGGTTCTTATTATTTAAGATTAAATTAAGGGGCGGTAACTATCCCCAAATAAAGGAGCTGTTTAATGTGAAAGAGAGATCTGAAATCACCCTACCGGGAAGAAAAACAGGCCTATTTTGTGATGCTGTTAAGTATGGGGACCTGCTTTTTACTTCCGGAACAGTAGCCAGAAATTTAAATGGAGAAGTTGTTGCACCTCAAGATACGGTAGCCCAGACTAAGTATATATTTCAAAAATTAAAAGAAGTGTTAGAATTGTGTGGAAGCAGTCCTCAGCAGGTGCTGAAGATGACGATATTTCTCCGGAACATGAATGATCGCTTAAAGATTAATGCTTTACGCCAGGAGTTTTTTGCTGATAGTAAACCTGCTAGTACAGTAGTAGAAGTGAGTAAATTAGCCCATGAGGATCTAATGGTGGAAATTGAACTGGTGTCCAGTGTGAAGGAATAAAGGCATTTCTAATGAAGGAGCTACTTGATGAAGAATAAGAAAATTATAGTAATTGTGGCAACCCTGATACTAGTATTTATAGGATATCGATCTATATGTAAGGCTTATTACAAAATAGCAGAACCTTTGTACTTAGAACATCATTATTATATTTCGACGGATATGGAAAAAAATGATATTAAATTGTTTTATTTTTGTAATAAAGATAGCAATATTAAAGTAGTGGGAGCTAAACAGCAGGACAATGACCCTCAGGTAAAGATTAAGCTTCTTGGTGATTATGGTGAAAATTATCAGACTTACTACGACCGGCATATTCTTCGCTTAGAATTAACAGGTGCAAAACCAGGAGAAACAGAAATTAATTAATTAACTTTCATGTATAATGATGGGACTGAAGCAAAAGTTAAAATAGGGAGTTTGGAATATAAACAGAGGGAACCTTCCGAGTTAACAAATACTGTGACTATGAGCGCTTCTGGCAGTACTAGTTCTAATAAAGACTTTACTGAGTATCAGATTAAAGAACCAGTATCGTTTGCAAAGTTTCACTATAAATTACCTCAGTTGAAGGAAGATATTTTAAAAGTAATTTATGTTGATAAAAATAAACTAGCTGAAATAAAAGAAGAGAAGGATTATGCTAATAGAGATACAGGTTTTAGTAAAGCAATCTATGACTATAACGAGAAGCATAGAGAAAACAATATAGCTAATAAAGAGATAAATATCCCTTTTAATAAAGGTGAACATTTTCTCTTAACTAGTTATTTTGATTTTTCTAATAATGAAAACAATAGTAAGATATATAGTTTTATTAAAGCGGAACTAATATTTATAGATAGTGAAGGTAATGAGATTATTAATGGTTATTATAGCGAATATGTGCCATTCTTTACGGAAAAAGAGATTAGAGAATTAAGCAAGGGCAAATAAATACATATAATTAACATAATTGCTTTAAATTAGTTATGTTTTCTTATCATATTTAACGTAAAAAAATAGATAATAATTCTATAATCTATTTTTTTAGGAGTGATAAGTTTAATGAAGAAGAAAACTATAATAGGAGATAAAAAAATACAGAAAAGCACTGTTGAGGGAGGAGTAAGCGTAGCTCCAATGCCAACGACTATGGGAGATAGAGTTACCATCAGTTATGATGGCTTGCTAGCTAAAAGTGGGGCGGAGCAAGTATTTGCCCATGTTGGTTATGGTATGCATAACAGTTGGGATAGGATAGCAGATATTCCTATGAATAATGGACCCATGGGCTGGACTTGCGATGTTATCCCAGAAGATACCCGCTTGAATTTCTGTTTTTATGATAATGCTCAGAACTGGGATAATAACAATGGTATTAATTGGAGTTTCACTATTCATAATGGGCAAATAGACTTATAAAGAATTTAAAAGGGAATTAAATATATGATAAAAAAGGGAGAACTGAAAATCAGTTCTCCTTTTTTACGCCATCAAAAATACAATATAACACAATGATTAACAAAATTAGACAAAAAGAAGGGATGGATCAAAATGATGTGGAAACATAATATTTGGTATTATTTACAGGGATAGGTTGTATTCCCGAAGTACTTCGGGAAACATCCAAATGGGGAAGTATTCCCGAAACAGGTTCGGGAATAAGATGTTATCTGAAATTGGTCGCAGGGAACGGCGCGTCCTGCGGCGGATTAATCAATCTTAATTTAAGGAGGAATCGAAATGGATCAAATGACTCTTACGGTTCTAACAGAGATAGGCACTAATTTAACCAATTTGGCAGTAAAAGGTACAGTTTCGGCAGTTAGCAATAAAATTAAAGCAATTAAGTTAGAAAAAGATGCTGAAACTATAAAGAATAAATATGACGAGATTATTAATGAGTTGCTCTCAGAGAGAGAAGAAGCAATTAGAATTGCTCAAGTATATAAAAGCGAGTTGGAAAAGTACGTTATAAGTGATGAAGATATTCAACATCTACACAATACTGTTGGAAGAGTACTTGAAATATTAAAAAAGATGAGTCCTAATACTCCGTTAGAAACCTATGAACAATTTAAGGAATTGATCAGTGTTGATACGTTGAAATCAATGCAATTGCTCGGTTTCAATTATAAGGCAGCTATTGGAGAGCCGTTAACTCAACTATGTTCAAATGCTATACTATCAAAATCGAAGGCTCAAAATTTACCTAGGAAAAATAAAAAATAAATATATCTTAAATATATGGAGTCGCCGTCCATGGCAACTGCTGAATATGGGGGTCGACCAACTTCACTTAACACAACATTCCCACAAGGGTGCGGGTTAGCGAGTTCAACGTGGGTTTGCTTTTGGAGAAGGGCTGAAGTCTGCCGCACCACATCCTCAAACCTAACCGAGTAGGCTCGTCCAAACCCAAGATAGGAGCTATCTTGGGTTTGGACGAGCCTGTAAGGTTTGAGGACGTCGGAAATGCTGGACACGTTATCGGAAACTGCTAGGTTATTTTTATATTTGCTTAAGAATGGTTATTAGGATAGAATTTTTTGGGAGTGAATTATAATGGATAAAACTGTGAAAGAACTTACCCTTTTGCTTATGTATCTTACTTCATGGAATGAAGATGTAGGTTTACGTGAAGTAAGGCGTACGTGGAAAGGATATCCTTTCAATATTATTGATGAGTTAACTGATGAAAATTTAGTTTTAGGTAGTCATCGTTCAAAGTCTGTATATTTCACAGATGAAGGGATCAAAACAGCTAAACAATTAGCAAAGAAATATTTGAATGGAGAGAAATAATAGTTGGGGTTGTAATTGAAAAAATTTATTAGGAGAAGAAAATGATAAAAATTTCAATAAAAGAATTTGCACAGAAATATGTGAAAAGTAATCCAGATGAAAATATAAAAGATGTAATTTCCCGTCTTAAAGATGCTGTAAAACGAAAAAATGCAGGTGCTATTTGTGATATATGTGGAAAATCAATTTGGGCAGTTGGATCCGCAATTGCCGGGTTTGATGGATGTTTTACTTGTATTACAGGTGAACATGATGATTCTGAGGATTACGAAGTATTTTAGTGAATGTATCCCTTTGACGCAGCATCCGATAACCCAATATTACCGCAAGGGCACGGCTTAGCGAGTTCAGCGGGGGATGGAATTTGGAGAAGGGCTGAAGCTAGCCGTGCCACATCCCTTCGCCAACCGAGGCGATGCCCGCATTAGCCGACCCAAAGGGTCCCCGGCATGAGCGGTCATCTGTAAGGCTCAGGGACGTCGGTAATACATTCACGTTATCTGACAGACAGATTAGAGGGAGGGGAATACTACTGGAGATAAATAAATTTATAATTAACGACTACAAATATGAAAGAAATCTTAAGTTAGATGTTTATAGATTTGTCAATACTCAAACTGTAGTAGTCCTATTAAAGAATATTGCTGAATGCATAACTAACTACAATGTATCTTATATCAAATTAGTGAATGAGTTTGGTATTATTAGGGTTAAAAGTTTAGAAATACTTCAAGAGGAATTGGATAAATCTCAATTAGTTTTTTCTCTTGAGCTTTTTTTAAAAGGAAATGAGAGTAATAATTTAAAAAGTGCTATATTAGTTGATTTTAAAGAATTTGAAAATATTAAATACTACTCTGCAATCAAACTTTACTCAGATGATAAGGACTGGATAATTAAAACTGAAGAAAAAATAAATAAATATTTAGAGCCGTTTAAAACATGGAAAAAAATATTTAGAAGTACGCTTTTCACGGGTATAATAACAACATTATTAGCTACTTTTTTTATAGCTCAAATATATGGAGGACTAAATGTATTTCTGATTGCTTATAAACCAAATGATTTTATAACATTCTTTGGTGTTGCATTTTTTACAATATTCATGGTTTACATATTCCAAATGGTTTTCTTTCCAAGATTTAAGCTAAAAGATGGTAATAATTTTATTAATAAATTTAAAGCTACAATTGGGAGACAAAAAGAAAATATTTATATTAGTCTATTCATTGCTATAACTTTTTTTATATTAGGATTATTTATTAAGTAATGTCCGTCAGATAACAGTGAATTCCCAAAATCTGAGGTAATAAGAAAGCAATAACCAGACTTCGGGAATTCACGGAACGTTCTCCGAAATCACACGCGATAACGCGGCGTCCTGCCGCGAATTGTTTTAGTGGAGCTTTGGAGGTTTTATTGGTCCTATTAGTAGAATTATGTGCAATAATTCGAAGGATAAGTTCTTATATGAACATGAGCAGTTAAGAAAGCATGGTCTAAAAAGAGGTTCAAAATAGTAGCTTCGTTAAAAAAGGAGGATGGTTCAATGTCTAGAGGATATTTAAGAAAAATAACAGTTATTTTGAAAAATAGTTCTTTATTGGTGCTGATAGTTGCACTAGGAATATTGTTTACAGCTATGCCCGCATCGGCTGAGGGGATTTCCCTTTACATTGATGGTTGGGAAGCAACTGCTGATGTATCACCAACTTTAGTTAATGAGCATGTTATGGTTCCTATCCGTTTTATTGCTGAGGGATTAGGAGCTGAAATACAATGGCAAGATCCTGATATTGTCATTGTGAAAGATGATTTAAAATTACAGCTAACCGTTGATTCTAAAACTGCTTATAAAAACGGAATCCTCATGGAGGATATGGATACGGTACCTTTTTTAAAAGAAAACAGGACAATGGTACCGCTACGTTTTATTGCCGAGGCACTGGATGTGCATGTGGATTATATTGACAGTAAGGTTTTGATTATCACGCCATCTTTTAAGGGAAAGAAAGCTTACTATTTTGATCTTGCTTTAAAAATGCGTTTTGATTATTTACCAGAGGTATCACAAGAGGAAGAGCCTAATTTAGCAAGTCTTTTGATGTACGCTTATTTTAGACAAAATGACTATTTGCAGTATGATGAAATGTCTAAAGAATATGTGGAAGAACTGGCGAGAGATAATTTTGCAATGGGAAATATCAGTCATTCCTCTACTAAAGAATGGGAGTTTAATGGTGATATATATACCCCAACTGGTTGGAGTTATAACAACAACTGCTTTTGTGAATTAGTAAAAGAAAAGACTTATCAGGAAAACGGAAAAACCATCTATGAAGTAATTTTAGATAACTATTCTTTTTACGAATATGCATTTTGTCCATTGGATTTTACTCCAGATTTTGAGGAAACTTACTCCGAACCAATGATGTATGTTTTGAAGAAAAAGGGTGAAGAAATAAGAAATGGCATGAGTACTATTGATGCTATTAAGATCTTAATCGTTGAAGGGGATACTGCTAACCTTATAAAGAGGGAAACTTTAAGAATAAACTACTATGTTGATGAAGCATCAAGTAATATTGTATTTACACATGTGGAAAGTTTAAAATGAAAATTTTTACTTTTTATTTAGGGCACTGTCTCAATATTTACTACATAAACAAGAGCAGCATTCCATCGCTCTTGTTACACATTTTTTATAATATATGCAATATAAATCAAGCAGGACTTTTAAGGGTGCGACGTCCTGTCGCCCTCTGAGTCATGGGGCGTGTGCCTTCGGAGAACACAGCATTCCCGCAAGGGTGCGGATTAGCCTGTTCAACGTGGGTTTGCTTTGGGGATGGGCTGAAGCCTGCCGCACCACATCCTCAAACCTAACCGAGTCGGTTCGACCAAACCTAAGATAAGAGCTATCTAAGGTTTGGCCTTCACCTGTAAGGTTTGAGGACGTCGGGAATGCTTGGCACGTTCTACGACATATCGTGCAAAGGCCGCGCCATCCTTGGCGCGGAAAATAACTTAACACTGAATGTAATCAGTATTCTAATATCCCTGAGAGTTTATGCGGGGCTTAGTTATAAAGAATGAATTAATTACTCTATTTTTAACAAAGGGGATGTAAAAATGACACATTGTTTTTCATTAATTCCATCAGAATACCCATTTGAAAAATATTTTAAAGACTATTCTATTTCGAAGAAAACAAAATGTAAATTAGATGGAACAGATATTCTTATTCTGCCTTCTCCATATGGAGATTCAAAATATTATTTTGCACAAGAGGCAGTCAGTTTTGTTAAATATTGTAGATCAATCAATAATGATGTTAAGACGGATATTCTAGCAGATGATGACAAAATTGAAATTCGTGCTTTGCATTCATTTGACATATGGATGCCAATAATTTGGATTGCATCAAAGATTATTCTTCCGATCGGTGTAGGGATGGTTGCGAATTATATTTATGAACGGATGAAAGGACGAGAAAAAGAAGAGTGCACGGTAAAGGTAACATTTATTGTTAGGGATGGTAAAAAAACAAAAGAGTTGAATTATGATGGTGATGCAAAGGCATTTAAAAAAACTTTTGAAAAGATTGATATACATAAATTATGAGGTGTCTAAATGTTAAAATCCTTTTTTAGTTATTCAGATATCCCAGAAGTTGCCCAAATTAATGATATGATATTTTATAAAAAGTTACGACTTCAGGACGAAGATTTTAGTGAGCCTTACAGAGAACGTCAAGAATCAGAACCTCTTTTTAAACTTATCAGGCAATATGCTATTGAAAATAATATTGAGGAACTTGCAAACGCTCAGCATGTTGCCAGTCAATATATAAATTTGCTTTGTCAATTATCAAGTTACTTCAAATCGCTTAAGGCAAAAGATTATAAGGAATCATGGAATATCCTTCAGGATTGTCTTGACTCAGCTTTTTGGATAGGCAAATATACGATTATTGAGAACAGATATGAAATCCCACAAATCTTAGACTTATTAACTGGTTATGAGAGCTTATATCCATATAAAATTTTTGCCAGCACGGAAATGGTCATCACTAAATCAGAATGTAGTATTTGTGGCAAGCCCTTTCAAAGTCTTGATTGCCCACATATTAAAGGAAATCTTTACTGGGGTGAAGTTGCTATTGAGAATGTAACAGAGATAAAAGAATTTCAGGCAGTAGCACTGGTTAGTCATCCATTGGATAAACGATGCGTGATGGAATTGAGTGACGATACACGAACAAAGGAGGAGAAATTTCGATTACTTAATGAATTTCTTGAGCAACAAATCCCGGCATTTCAACTATTTTCAATAGAAATTCAAAAAACTAGACGACAACGTCCGGATATTAAAATAGTTGGAAGGAATAATAAATGTCCATGTGGGAGTGGGAAAAAATTTAAAAATTGTTGTGGCCAAGATTTGTACTATGAGCATCATCACCATATTATCCATCTTAGAGAACGCATTTTGTTTCAAAAGAACTAATTAGATATTTGAATAACAAAAGTATATAGAAATTCTATTATATTATTTTTTACAATTACACATCATGAGCATATTGTTAAGTTATTCATCATTCTTTTTATTGGGTTATTTAAAAATTACGCAGTTATACTTAAGGCAGCGCCGTCCGTGACGCTGCTGAGTCTGGGGGCACGAGACGTCGTAGAACACAGCCTTCCCACAAGGGTGCGGATTAGCAAGTTCAACGTGGTTTTGCTTTGAGGAAGGGCCGAAGCCAGCCGCACCACATCCTCAAACCTAACCGAGGCGGCTCGCCCAAACCAAAGATAAGAGCTATCTAAGGTTTGGTCTTCGCCTGTAAGGTTTGAGAACGTCGGGAATGCTTGGCACGTTAAATGAAATTGGTCGCATTTGGCCCGCGCCGTCCTGGCCGGATAATGTTGTCACTAAGGCAGAAAGGCGATAGAATACTTCAAGCGATATCTTATAGTGGCAGTATTAATTTCGCCAATGGATTAACTTATCCATATACTCATTAGGCTAAATCGACAGTTCATACAACTGAATATTTTTAGCAATATTGAGAAGTATAGGCTACGGTGTGTAATGGCTATAATATGTAATTTGGGAGAGTACAATGTGAATATGATTAAAACGCTACGAAAGGAGTTAATATTTTGAGTCAAAATAAATCCAAAGACTTTAATGTTTATTATCTTAATTTTACCAAAATATATGAAATTGCTATGATGATAAACAATGTTATACTAACAAAAATAGAAAATGATCGTACGAAAAGCTTTGAGGAACAATATGGCTTTATGTCATCTCTTTCTGCTCAAGGAACAAAAAAGTTCCTTGATGGAATTAAAGCTTCTATTTCTGCCGATGCAAAAGAAACATCATTTTCATCTTCAAGGGTAGTTGAAACTTTAGATGTAAAAACAACGAAATCAATACTCCTTCGTAGAGTAATCGAACAATGCTCCCATGTTTCTTCTTTTGAAAAGTCTTCTGAAGGTGATCTTGTCAAAGTCGACAATGTGAAGTTAGAGCTTCTAGATGAAGAAAGTCTGAGGCAATTTCTCATTTTAAGGAGAGATGCTTTAAAAGGTGTTCGTATTGAAGGTATGGAGTTAAATAATTTGGTCAGTTCCATGCTTCAGGATTATGCTTATATTCTTAAGGGCGCAGTATACGATAATGTCAAAGAAAATGCTATAGCAGAAATTATCATTAAGATCCCATTGGAAATCCAAACTGAATTTGAAAATAAATATAGCATTAATGACTTGCTCATTGGACATGTCTCCATTGTAGGCATATATAAAGGGGTTGTTAAAGAAGAATTTATATCTTCAAACACTTTTACTTATTTCCAAGAAGTTGGTATGAGACAAAAGCAGAATGCCGAAAGTGCCTCAAAAATAATAAAAAGTGCTACTTGCCCATCCGAAACTCTACAGCTATCTCAAAAAGAAAAAGAGTATTATTTTTTAGATACTCTTGCTATTATACAAGATGTCATTTTTAACCTTGAAGAGCCTCAAATTCCAAAACTGCATTGGTGGAATAGACTTGGAATTTGGCTTAGTAAACTAAGGAGGGTATAGGCAATGTCCCTCTACATCATATATACATATAACAGCGTAGAACAATTGCGGCAAATTCAACGGGAAAAAGAAGTTGTTCCTTTTATTTTCGCTGAAGCTAAAGATCTATTGGAGGACAACAAAAACCTTTGTATAGATATTTCGGCACTAATTTATTTGTTGCGGACTAATAAGGAGAATAGGTACTCTGCATACATTAATCTTCGTGAAATGACTGAGGAAACTACTGTAATCGTAGAGGAATCGATTGCGAATGATGCTATAAACTTCTTTCCCTGTTTATTTTCTTCTTACACTGCATTTTGTCGAGAAGAAAATGTGCAAAATAGCAATAGACTCCTAGATACATTTAAGAATGCTCGTCAGTCAATATACACGTATAACAATGTGAATGATTTAACTGCTATTATCAAATATGCCAATGTACACAATATTCCCATTACCACTTTTTCGCGTGCCTCAGGCGATTTAAGAAATGAATTAGAAAAATTCAATAAATCAGCTAAATTAGCACTAGTGGACTTAACGTCTATAGCTTATGCAATTGAAGATAATAAAAATCTTATTTATACTGTAGAGTTGTTTATGAACGCATTTCCAAACATAAAGATAATTGCTTTGACTTCTCAAGTTGATAAGATAATTAAGTATTTCCCGTTATATATTGAAGATCAGCAACCAATAAACACCCTTTTACCTGACTTGGAAGATCTTACTCCGATAGAAACTATTGTTGATGAAGTAAAAAAAGTTACATTATTATCGGCATCTGAATTTGATTCATTTATTGAGAGCTTTAATCATAATCTTGTTGGGCACGAATATTTCAAAACACGATTTAAATATTGTCTTAAGAATTTTATTGCGCTGAATAAAGTAAAAGAGCAGAAGGTTCTTTCAATCTTTTTATTTGGTGTATCTGGAATAGGTAAAACAGAAGTTGCCCGCTTAATAGCAAATGGGCTACTGAAAGATAGTTATTTGGCCAAAATAAACTTTCAAAATTACAGCAGCCAAGATGCACTGAATAGCCTTATTGGCAGCCCTGCTGGATATATAGGATGCGGACATGGAGAGTTGAGTGACAAGGTTAAAAAGAGCAAAGTAGGAATCATTTTAGGTGATGAATTTGAAAAGACCACTAGACCAGTACGTTCTTTCTTTCTGGAATTGCTCGAAGAAGGGAAATTCACTGATTCTATGACTCGTGAATATGACCTTGACGGCTATATTTTAGTATTTACATCTAATCTCCAAAATGAAGACGAATACAAGAAAATAATGTCGCCGGAGTTGCAGACTCGTTTTGATTTAGTATGCGAATTTCAAGAGCCGTCTTACCATGATAAAACTAAATTTCTTGACTTATTGCTGGAACAAGCCGAAAACAAGTTCCTTGAGCAATTTTCTCAAATACAAATGACACCAGAAGAAAAACAAAAGCTATATGATTTCGATTATTCAAGTCTAAATGCGCTAAGAGATATAAAAAGGTTATTTAATAATCGTCTAATGGATTTCTTTTTCTCAAAAGGAGTATAAAATGTCATTGCATACGCAAGGCTCTGGGATAATGGGTATTATCCATATTATATAAAATCACCAAGAATAGCTTTGTGAGATTTGAGGAGTCGCCGTCCATGGCGACTGCTGAAGCTCGGGGCGACAAACTTCACTTAACACAGCATTCCCGCAAGGGTGCGGATTAGCTGGTTCAACGTGGGTCTGCTTTTGGGCTGGGCTGAAGCCAGCCGCACCACATCCTCAAACCTAACCTAGGCGGCTCGTCCAAACCTAAGATAGGAGCTATCTAAGGTTTAGCCTTCACCTGTAAGGTTTGAGGACGTCGGGAATGCTGGGCACGTTAGCTGAAATTGTATATATGGGATTAATTTAAGGAGGAAGATTAATTGAGTTCTCATAATAGTATGGAAATTATCCATGAAAATTTAAGAGAAATATTAATACCATGTAAATTTTTTCAGTTGTGTAAGGAATGTAGAGAAAGTTTTTATTACCTTGAAAGCATGGAAAAAATCTATAAATACCAAATAGTATTAAAAGAAGAATACGGACCCGAACGAATTCAACACCTTAATGAAAGAATTACGAATTTAAAAGATAGTTATAATTTATTAGAATCGGAGACCATTACTGGAAATTGCGCAAATATTGAAGATAACATTACTTGTTTTGATTTAAAGAAGAATATTGATATTAATCAATTGGTTGACTTATTAATAAAGTACGTTGAATTGAAATCTAAGTTGGATAAACTTCAAGTTGACTTAATAGATTATGTAATAGATTTTGATATATCGTTAATTAAAAAAATAGTGGAATCTAAGAAAGATCTGGAACCATATTATATAAATTTCATGAAAAACTACTTAATAAGTGAGGCATTTAATCATTCAGTTGATGAGGATAAAGTTGTTACTTATAAAATCACAACTAAAAATAAGGAAATAATAAGGTATTTCAAGAACCATAACAAAGATATTCCAATATTTTTCAAATTGCGTGATTATACATTTGAGTTGAATAAAAAAAGAGAAATTTATAAATTATGTCGGGGAGAATTTTTGAACTTTTTGGCTTTAGGACCTAGGGTAGACGCGGAAAGACATCTTAGAGATTTGACAGAGAAACAGTATAAGCTTAATAAACATGTCGTTATTCTCACGTATTTAGTTGCAGCAATGACTTTTATTTCTTTATTATTCGGCGGAATTTCAAGCTATTATACTATAAAAGACCACTTATATAATGAAAAAGAAATAATTAACGAAAATATAGAAAAAGCAATAACGGATATAGATCAGCAAGTTAAAGAAGAGTAGTCAATAGAAATATTTTAAATAAAGCATAGGTGCAACTTCAGCTAACAGTTAGAGATTTATGATGTTCGAAAGAGCCAAAATAAAAAAGTCCCGTCTCGTATGAAGAAACGGAACTTTCTAAAGGAGCCAATGATCCAGAACATCATGAATCTAGGGTTGTACTGAACCGTCTGCAGCTGGAATCACAATTATTGCAATCAAATATCCTCAGATGCCAGAATAGCTAAATTTCAATACCATAATATAACAAATAATAGTAACGACAGCATACAAAATGAGTAAAAACACTAAAAAAGGGTACACTTTCCCCCTCCCCAAAAAGGGGCATTTAAAAAAACATATGAAGTTAAATGTAAGTTAAGGAACGGGAATTCCCGGATTAACAATACCAGCGAAAACCATAGACCCCCTACAAAGAGGACAAGGCCTGATGTATCGTTCAACCTTAAGAAAAAAAGATATAATACCAGAGAGTCTAAAACAAAGGGAAAGCTTAGATTTAATATTGCAGCTAGAAAGAATACCGTAATGTCTAATCCTAGTAAATCCAGAAGGAAGCACATGAAGAAGGAACCTTCTTACAAATTCCTCAATCTTAAGAGTCATTAACTTAACCTTACAGTCATCCTTGTAATCCTTCCACTTGAAAGTAACAGTACTTTCATTAAAATCAACAATCCTGGAATTAGAAATAGCAACTCTATGAGTGTAACGACCTAAATATTTAACAACAATATCAGGAGACTTAAAAGGTTTCTTGCTAAAAGCGACCCAATCCAAGAGATATAAAGTATCGATAAAATTTAAGAAATTAGTACCATAACTCAGATTTACAGCATTTCCAAAAAACTTAATATTCTCAGTTTGCCAAGCACGTTTCAAATAAAAAAGGAACTTACCTCTAAACTTACGGGATAAAACCTTTACAGGGATAAAAAAACTTTTACCAGAACGGACAAACCTAAGACCATCAAGAGAAAGGCCACCTCCTGGGACAATACAATGAACATGAGGATGAAAAGAAGGATTCTGACCCCAAGTATGAAGAATAACAGTAGCTCCAGACTGAGCACTGAAAAACTTAGGATCCCTGGCAAGCTCAGTAATCGTATCGCCTGCTGACTTCAAAAGGAGAGAATAAAGGAGCTTCTGATTCTGATAAATAACAGTGTTAAGTTGACTAGGTAGAGTAAAAACCAAATGAAAATATGGTACAGGTAAAATCTTAGATAATTGAGCTTGAACCCACTCATATTGTTTAGAACCCTGACACTTAGGGCAGTGCCTGTTTCTACAAGAATTGTAGGAAATATTAATATGACCACAACTGCAACACCTATCCACATGAGAACCGAGGGCAGTTGAACGACAATTTCTAATAGCATAAAAAGCCTTACGTTGATCAGGAGAAAGTCCAGTAGGAGATATAGCATTAAAAACATCCTGGAGTTCAACCATGAAAAACACCTGAATCCAAAGGGCTTTTAACGGAACTAAGACGATTAGTAGAAAGATGAAGATAAATACAAGTAGTGTTAATACTGGCATGACCTAAAAAAACCTAAATAGTCCTAAGATCCGTATTATTCTCCAAAAGATGAGTAGCAAAGCTATGACGAAGAGAATGAACAGAAACAGGTTTAGAAATACCGGCTTTAACCTTAGCAACCTTAAATACCTGTTGAATATTTCTTGCAGCAAGAGATTTTCCAGGGGATTGACCTGGGAAAAGGAATCCCTCAGGTTTATAGACCTTCCAATATTTCCGCAACATAATTAAATTCTGTTGACCTAAGATAGTAAACCGATCTTTTTGCCCTTTACCAGAACGAACTCTAATAAGCATATTCTGAGAATCTATATCTGAAGAAACTAAATTGAGTACTTCGCTGATTCTAAGGCCAGAAGAATAAGCAGTATGTAGGATGGTCTTATGCTTTAGATTAGAGACGTGATGCAGGATAGAGAGAACCTCATCATTAGAAAGTACATAAGGAAGTTTCTTAAGCTTTTTAGGTCGAACAATAGTATCATCTGAAAAATTACGATTTAGCACAGAGTTAAACATGAGCTTAAAAGCATTGCAAGAAATATTAATATTACTATAGCTGATGCCAGTCTTAATTCTGTGATGAAGATACTGTCTTATATCATCAGGAGTGATTTGATTTACTGGTTTACCGAAATGCCTTTCAAGTAATCGGACATGATTAAGATAATGTTTTTGAGTTTGCTGAGAGTAGCAGCGTAGTTCCATTTCAAACTTCATTTTTTCATAATAAGTAGACATATAAAACATCCTTCCTATAAAGTATTTACAGAAAGGATGATACCACGAAAGATTATGTTGGGAGCCATCGCGCAGCGATTTAGTACAACAGAGCATTCCCACAAGGGTGCGGGTTAACGGGTTCAACGTGGGTTTGATTTTGGGGAAGGGCTGAAGCCGGCCGCACCACATCCTCAAACCTAACCGAGGCGGCTCGTCCAAACCTAAGATAAGAGCTATCTAAGGTTTGGTCTTCACCTGTAAGGTTTGAGGACGTCGGGAATGCTTGCACGTTATCGGAAATATCGACGCGTGCATGTTTCTGTTTTTTGAAAACTAGTGAAGTGGTAATTTGCGTAAAAGAAGATAGTAATTGTCTTTTTATTTGGGGTATAATTTAAATATGAAGAATATTTAATGAGGTGTATTATATGAGTATGGCGGAAGAGTTATTGAAAAAGTTTGAGGATCTTCCAGAAGACAAGAAAAGACAGGTAATTGATTTTGTTGATTTTCTTAAGCTAAAAGAAAGAAAAGATATTATAGATATGATGGATGGCATAATTAGCGAAAACAAAGAAGCTTTTCAGGAGCTAAGTAAATGATGAAGTTTGTCGCTTTTGAAGAAGTTGTTTATTTTCATAAGAAGATTATACAAGCTACAGGTGGCAGTTATGGCATAAGAGATATAGGATTAATTAAAAGTTCCCTAAATAGGGCTTATGTTACTTTTGATGGACAAGATTTATATAAGGAGAATAAGGATAAGATTGTTGCTATCACTTATAGCCTTATAAAAAACCATGGATTTATTGATGGAAATAAGAGAATTGGTGTTGCTGTAATGTTACTATTATTGCGGTTGAACGATATAAAAATAGAATACACACAGAAAGAACTAATAGAATTAGGGTTAGGGATTGCAGATGGTTCTTTTGATGAAAAGGAAATAAAGAGATGGATAACAGACCATCAGATTGACGTTAAGTAATAAGGCAGAACATTTTGCCTTGTTTTTTTGAAAAAAGATCGGCGTCGATACTACAGATAACACAGCATTTCCACAAGGGTGCGGATTAGCAAGTTCAACGTAGGTTCACTTTGGGGCGGGGCTGAAGAGTGCCGCACTACATCCCTTCTGCCAACCAAGGCGATGCCCGCATTATCCGACCCAAAGGGTCCCCGGCATGAGCGGTCATTTGTAAGGCTCAGGGACGTCGGGAATGCTGGATACGTTCTACAATGTTTATAATATTTTAGTAAAAAAATAATATTAATGGGGATGATATTATCAAAACTATTGCTATCATGGGAATATTATTATTAATAGCAATATTAATGTATAGCACTATAGGAGCTATGACAGTGTTCTTGTTTGCAATTTTGTCTTTTGTTCAAGCAACAATGTTTAGTATTAAAGGAGAGTATTACGATAAGTTTTTAGAATTTACAAATCCGAGACTGTATACTGCTTACAATGAAAAAGGAAATGACTATTTAAAGAAAAAGAGAAAAATGAATATAATAGGTTATTACATTCTTTCTGTAGTCTGGGGATATTATTACTTCGACAATAGACGATGGATAGATACAATGGAAAATAATTTTAGTATCAACATACCAGCAATATTAATTGGTTTAGTATTTGCTATTTCAGTTTATTATCTTACTATTATGGTAGCTAAAAAAAGTAAAACTGCTACTGGAGAGTTAGTATTGAACATAATTTTAGGTGTTTTTATGACTATGGCTATGTTTGTATTTGTTTTTTATATATTCCTTAATTAGAATAATCGCAATCAAAAATATTAAATTTTATTTTATAAAGTTTGATAGTAGATTTTTTTTGCTGTGACGTCTATAGGGTTGAATCTGGGGGCACGATACGTCGTAGAACAAAATGTTGCCGCAAGGGCGCGTGAGGTATAAATATGGAGTAATCGCGCCACAGCCCTATCGCTAACCGAGACCAGCTAAAGAAAGTCAAGTGGTTATATAAATAATTTAGCATTGTTAAAATAGAAGGGAGTATAGATAATTTTGTGTAAATGGTTTTCTCATCTTATATTTTCTAAAAGATTATGCTTAATTTTTAACTAGATTATGTCTCCATATTTCGACATTTGGTTAAGTTATAAATGCTCTTTTCCAATCAGAGAATAGG
>JAHDSB010000020.1 GCA_018433015.1 Clostridia bacterium
CCGGAACTTGGGATGGGCACAATTATTAATAATTACCCGGGAACGCTCTCTGGGTGATAATCCTCGTAAATCAGCTACACCAAATTCTGTGATCAAAATTTGTACATCGTGTTCCGTACTATCTACATGGGAACACATGGGAACTATCCTGGATATTTTTCCTTCCTTAGCAGTGGATTCCGTAGTAAAGATAGTCAAATAACCATTACGCATAAAATCACCGGAACCACCAATCCCATTGACAATATGGGAACCCATAACGTGAGTAGAATTTTCGTGCCCATAAATATCAACTTCCAAAGCAGTATTAATAGCAATACAGCCTAGACGGCGAATTATTTCGGGGTGATTGCTGATATCCAAAGGGCGCAAGATGATGTGTTTGCGATATAATTCTGGATTGGCCTTAAGACGTTTCATTACTTGAGGAGACGCAGTAAAAGCACTACCTGAAGCCATTTCAATTTTTCCGGCATCAATTAATTCAAATACTGCATCCTGAAGTATTTCTGAATACATAGTTAAGTTTTTAAAGTCACAGTTTACTAAACCATGTAAGACTGCATTAGCTATTGATCCCACTCCCGATTGAATAGGTAGCAATTCTTGAGGTAATCGACCATATTTAATCTCCTGCTTTAAAAACTCGATTAAGTGTTGAGCAATTCGTTGGCTAGTTTCATCCACCGGAGCAAGATGGACGGTCTTATCAGGAATATGCGATTCTACAATATACTTAATTTTCTCTGTCCCACACTCCACATAAGGTGTACCGATACGATCATTGGCTTTATATAGGGGAATATGAGTCCTATGGGGTGGTTTTTCTTGAATATAAATATCGTGCATCCCCTCCAATTCCGGAGGTTGGTAGGTATTAAGCTCCACAATTACCTGCTTAGCCTTTTTCACTAAAATAGGGGTATTACCCACACCTGTAGTTAAAATTAGATGCCCCTCCTCTGTTATCGCCACGGCCTCCACGAGAGCCACGTCTATCTCTCCCAAAAAGCCATAGTTTAACTGTTGGGCCGTATGACTGAGATGCAAATCAAAATATTGAATGAGCCCCTCATTAATAGCTTTTCTCATACTTTTATGGGCTGAAGCATAATAGGGAAACCGCCGGGATACGGCCCCGGCAGCAGCTAATTCCTCCTCTACCTCCGGCCCTACCGATGCCCCAGATACTATTGTGATTTTGCAATTTCTGCCTTTACGCACCTGCTCAGCCAAGGCCAGGGGCACTGCCTTGGGATACCCTGAAGGTGTAAAACCACTGACTCCCACTGTCATCCCATCCTGAATAAACTCGGCTGCTTCCTCTGCCGTCACGATTTTTTCGAATAAGCCGGCATTTCTAATTCGGCTGGCATTTAACAATGTACTCCCTCCTCACCACTGGTACTGTTCTTTTTTTTAACACACTGTATAAAATTGGCTTATGCATAATCTGTGCCAGTAGCTAAAAAGGTGTTAGTTCCTTGATATATTAAGCTCCATTGTCTTTGAACGATTACTTACTGTTCAATTTTTTAACATAGTTTGAACGCTATTTTTGGACATAAAAAAAGACCATCTTTTCTGATGGTCAAAAATGGCATAAAAAGATATTTCTTTATATCTACCTTTTTCAATAAGATGAGTTATTCCAAAATTTTAATAATATCTTTAATAAACACCTCAAAATCTTCTAAATTATCTTGTAGAATTTTGTAAATCATCTCATCATCAACTTTAAAATATAGATGAACTACTCTATTCCTAAACTTTGCCATATTAAAATATGTATTTACTAGTTGTTCACCTATCACATTATTTTGGGCTAAAATTTCAAAGTGTTCCTTATTATTTTCTGGCTTCCCCCATCTATTTCTAGCAATTAGATGACTAGCAATATCTAACATTGCTTCTATTGTTATTTGTAACAAATATTTAGTGCTATCTACATTTCTAAAATCTTTTAAAAATTGCTGTTTATCTAATTCTTGTAGTTTTTTTAACTTAATCAAGTTATCCTGCATAAATAAAAGCTTATGTTCAATTTTGTCTTTATCAATATTATGCATAATTAGTCTCCTTTCTTAAAACTATCTTTATAGTCCTTAATGAACATGGCATAGTAGTACTTTTCATCCCGATACCTATTTAATACCTCTTCTATATAATCACTTACTTTATTAGCTTGAGCTTCATATAATACTCTACCTTCTTTGATTGTTTTAAATTGCAACGTAACAGGAGCTTTTTTCAAATCAATGGTATCAATATTTTCAAACTTTAATATGGAAGATAAATCAGCAGAAATTTGCATTTCTTCCATCAAAGATACTTTTTTATCAAAAAGAAGAGCAATATCCATATCACTGTCTTCCCTTTGATATTCTGTGCCATAAGAACCAATTATCCATACTGCTAAAATATTTTTTTGCTTTCTAAAATACTCTTCCAACTGTGCTTTTTTACTTTCTATGTTTATCATTAAATTCAGCCCCCTGTACCAGCTTTAGTTTAATTATAAGTTATTTTCTTTATTATTGACAATAATTGTATGGATATTTTCTAATTCAAGGAAAATTCATATGCCACCTGTCGATAATCTTCACTTTCACCATTGTACGTCCGTTCATAAAACGATACTTGCTTCTGTCTATCTATCAACAACACTGTAGATGAACGAGTCCCATATTCACTGCCGGCAATAAAGATAGATGATAGAAATTGTTCCCACTGCCGGTTCACTCCTGTCCGAGGCAACTGATTTAGGGAAGCTACCTGGTTATCGGACAGTACTTGAAATAGAAAATCAGGTTCCACCTGTTTGTTACGATCGAGATATTCCCTTATACTACGCTTGGCTTTAATAACCTTGGGCCAAGGAGTATCCAAGAGGTGATTGCTTAAACCATGAATACCGGGTAAAACCTTCTTTATATCTCTTTCAATATTAGAGTAATAATAAAGGCTGTCTTTTTCACCCACCAGCAAATTAAAACCGTTATATAGTCCATCCTGCATTTTCACTTTTTGCAAATATGTTTCGGGGGAAACGTAGGAACACAGGTATTCACTCACCAATTCTCCTCGAGAACGAACATCCTTCCTGGTTAACGCCGGATCCCTATAATTAGTGATAGCGGCCAAACGCCCCGTACGAGTTATTCCTAACCAGGTTCCCAGCTTTTCCAGATCACGGCCTGCTAAAACATGAGGACAATCTTCCCAGTAACTGGCCGGCAACGCCGGCCTCTGGTAATACTCATCCCTATTTGCCGCCAGAATTAAACTATAATCAGGATGGCTATCAATAGCCCAAATAATCAGGCACATAGTTATCCTCCTTTCGGACTTGTTATATATATAAAACTTAGTACTTATCTACTACGACTCCCAATGAAGAAGCTTTTATAAAAGAAAGTCCTCGTAAGGATTTTAAAGAATCTGTATCTCCTGTAACTACTATTCCTTGGATTTTCAAATCAGTTGTTGTTAATTTACCATCTGCTCCTGCGATATTTTTATAAACCCTTTCAAATTCGCTCTTGTAGGCCCACATCTTGGAACCATCACCTTTTAACTCATCTTTTCCTTGATAGCTATTATTCAACACAGCAATAAAAAGTTCTTCGGGGTTATCTGTAGGGTCTCCATTAGCACCATAGTTTTTTATTCCGTAAGCTGTCTTTTCCGAGCGTACTCTTCCAGGATAATTTACTAACTCTGTTTTTCCTTCTGCAGTTTGTTGTTTCTTTTGGCGAGGCTGATGTTCCACTTTCTCCCCTTCATTTAAATCGTCTACCCAATACCAAGCCACCGTGACATCTTGAGGTAGTAATTGCCTAAGCTCAGCAAGGTTATATGTTTTATCAAAAGATAAGGCCATTTCCAAGTATTTGTCCTCATCTATTGCTTCTAAAAGGTTCAAATCATTTCTGTAGTATTGATAATTGATAAAAGGATAGAAAAACACCATTTCTCTCTGTCCCAGCTCATTATATCTGGGCTTTTGCACATCATCTTCATCATAGCTGGTTCCTATAATAGAAGGTGAGAATATTCCTACCACATCATTACTGGGTTTTAGCAAGCCATAAGAATAGGATTGCTGTCCGGTATAAACAACTTTACCTTCTAATATTTTGTAAGTGGAATAAATAGTCTCACCACCAAAGGCCCCTTGATAACGTACACTTTTCCCTTGATATTGGTTGGGAGCAGAAATGTAGTTAAAATCAAGCAAAGCTCCCTCTATAGAGCTTCTTTCTGCTTCAGTTATTTTATGTCCTATAAATACGCTTCCCCCTGCAACTACAACAAAAGCTACTAAACTAACTATGACTGTTCTTAAAACTGCTTTCCATTTAGCCCGTTTAAGTAGCTTGTGTACCTTGTTATCCTCCATTTTATCAAATAAATCGTCTAATTCTTTTTCATCATCTATATTATTCTGTATATCTTTCCTATCTTTCATAACCAAATTCCTCCCATCTTTTCTTAAATTGATTTCTGGCCCTATAGAGGTAAGTCTTTACTTTAGTTTCCTTATAGCGCAAAGCTTGATAAAAAGCATCCTGTACTATATCTTCCGCATCGCTATGACTACAGCCATTTTTACGCAAATACTTATATATAAGCTTCATTTTACTTTTATAAAGCTCAGTCATCGCATCATTGTCCATTTTAACCCCCTTCTATTTTTGAATGTACATTCTTGTGTATTCACTTATATAACGAATAACTCAACAAAAAGTATACAATTTATTGAAAGCTTTGAACAAAGTACGCAACACTCACATACTAATGAACTTAATGACATGGCTAATCAAAAATTGTGAAAACCTTGCTTATTAACTCTATATTTGAAAAAGTAGCATACATTGCTTTATGTATGCTACTTTTTTATAAAAGCGATTATAAAGCACTTTCTAAAAATACTTTTTATTATAAATATTATAATTCCATTTCTACTTTTTAGAAGCCCCCTATTTTAGCACTAATTACAACATATATTAAACACCAGGGCTATTCATACTTCTAAATGTTAGAATATGAAAAAACTGCCATATCGCTAGAGCCCCTAAAGTTGCAGCTTTTCTATTATTCGAATTTATGGCATGATTTTTGCGTTATTTAATTGTACACATTAACACAGCCATGTTTTGTATGTACTCATCTTAGTCAACTTGGCATAAATAGTTTCGACAATTTTTGGAATTATACTATTATAAAAAATTTTCCAAAAGAAAGGAGGCAAACTATAGTCCTGGGCAAAAGTAATTATTAATTGAAAGGTGGGTTAATACATGATCTCTGTAATCATTCCTATTGCATTATTAATTGGTATCATACTAATCAAAAGGATTCCCTATATTGGTGGAGATATTAAAGCAGGTCTTGCTATTTGTGCCTTCTCTGCTTTTCTTCTAGGAGGTGTTTACAATCCTGCAGATTGGGTTATTGCCTGGATTAATGGGGTAGATAAAATCTCCTGGGTTCTAGCCTTAGTGCTTTTTGGCAGTATTTATGCAGAAACCCAAGTTGAATTGGGAACTATGGACACTGTTTTAGGCAGCCTGCGCGCTAGATTCGGCCATTCCCCTAAAGGGTTGGTTGCTTCAGTAGTAGTATCATTAGCAATTGCCGGCTCTTTACTGGGAGATGCTATCGCTTCTGCCACCGTAGTAGGTGTCTTAGTTATTAAGGCCCTAGACGAATTAGAAATGTCAGGAGAACAAATTGCTGCCACGATTGTTATGGGTGCCTGTTTAGGTTCTATCATGCCTCCTATTACACAAGCCCTCTTCTTATCTTCTTCCTTAATGAACCTAGAATCTCCTGATCCTGCTATTAATATTGGTTATATTACTGTAGGATTAGCTGTACTTTTAGTTTGTTTATATGTGGGCTTCCTTTTTGTAAAGATAAAAGGCTTACCGGAAGAACTTATTCCTAAGAAAAAAGCCCATCAAATTATGGCTGCAGGGTGGAAGACCCTTGTACCTCTGACAATTCTGATTCTAATCATAGTATTACGTTCAGGATTCAAAATTGAAGTCCTTGATGTACTCAATCCCATCTTTAAGCCTATTAAAGAAATCCCTATAATTAAAGGAATCGATTTTGCCGTAGTAAAAGCAATCCTAGTAGTTACAATTATCAGCTACTTTTTTGCACCAGTTCGCAAAAAAGGGGGAGAAGTGCTAAGAAGAGGTGTAAAAAATGTTAAAGAAAGTTTTATTATCTTAGTTTTTGCCGGACTTATGATTGGAGCTTTCTATCATGCTGGTCAAATTTCTACTGTACAAGAATTTGCTCAAGGTTTAAGTGCAAATGTCCTCAAAGTAGGAGGAGCAGCAGCTATGGCCTTAATCGGGATGCTAACGGGTTCTCAAACCACAACTCAGGTTTCTATTTTTACCTTCTTCGGGCCAGCTTTGGCCACTACAGGTGTTGATCCTGTTCATGCTGCTGTGGCCGGCGCTCACTTAGCCATGGGAGGACAAGGTATGCCGCCTGCAGATTTAACCACCTTCGTTGTAGCAGGTTTAGTAGGTGGTATTCTGGGTAAAAAAGTTGATCCTATGCGCTCTATGTTTTATTCCATGGCCATGTGTGTTTATTTTCTGATTGTAGGCTTTATCTTTATGTATATTTAAGTACTAAATTTCAAAATCTGTGTTTGCAGATGCCTGGAGGTATTTATAATGCCAATAGTTCATGGTGGTAGAACTAACTATGGGGAACCAATAGGAATCATCATGCTCGACACTGTATTTCCTAGAATCCCGGGGGATGTAGGAAATGCTACTACATTTCCCTTTCCTGTCCGCTATAAAATAGTGAAAGGTGCATTTCCCCAAAGAGTTGTTAAAGATGCTGATCCCGCATTACTTAAGCCCTTTATTCAAGCAGCCCAAGAACTAGAACAAGAAGGAGTAAAAGCTATCGCTACTAGCTGTGGTTTTTTGGCTATATTTCAAAAAGAACTGGCTAACTCTGTAAATATACCTGTATTAAGCTCCAGTCTTTTCCAAATTAAATTTGCTCATGCTCTTATTAACGAGAGACAAAAAGTAGGGGTTCTTACAGCCCGAGCCCAATCCCTAACTGAACGGCATTTTAAAGGAGTAGGGGTTCAAAATATCCCCAAGGTTATTATGGGAATGGACAACGCTGAGGAATTTACTAAAGTTTTTCTTGAATCCCAGCAATTTATCGATGTAGAAAAGTGCCGTCAGGAAATGATAAACGCTGCTAAAAATCTTCTTGTTAAACATCCAAAGGTGGGATCAATCGTATTAGAATGCACAAATATGCCTCCTTTTGCCAAGGATATTCAAAGAGCCATCAAGCTTCCTGTTTTTGATATCACTACTTTAATTAATTACGCTTATACAGTTAGTGTAAGGAACCCTTTTTCAGGCTATATATAAGCTTTTCTTTAGCTACATCTAATATAAACCCCTCTATAATTAACCCCAAAAGGAACACCCTAAGTGTGTTCCTTTTGTTTTTCTTGTATTAATTTTTGTTTTTTTGCTTAAAACATTTATAAACCCAGCTAAAATATAAATTATTATAAAATTTATAATTTTATTTCTATTTTTTAGAATACCACTCTGGCCTTTGCTTTCCCTTTATTTAATTAGACCTATATACATTTGATATTCTAAATATTATAATATCAAGGATTTGCTATCCTGCTGAAATCCTTATAGATTGCACCTTTGCTATTTTCATATTTCTGGCATAATTATTGCGATATATATTCGTAAACTAATATTTTAAATATTACTGTGATATAAAGCTCTTATCCACCTTGATCTGTTTAAATTTTGCGAATTTTTTCATAAAATTTATATTATTCTCTGAAGAAGGGAGGCAAGCTAATCTATCTTTTTAACAACCCATAGAAAGGTGGATTGAACCATGATCTCTGTGATTATTCCTATTGCATTGTTAATTGGTATTATTCTTATTAAAAAGATCCCATATATTGGGGGCAATATTAAAGCCGGTCTTGCTATTTGCGCCATCTCTGCTTTTCTCTTAGGAGGTGTTTACAATCCATTTGAATGGATTAAAGCATGGGTTAATGGTATTGATAAAATTTCCTGGGTTATGGCACTAGGTGTTTTTGGTAGTATCTATGCAGAAACGCAAGTTCAATTGGGAACAATGGACACTGTTCTAGGTAGCTTGCGTGCTCGGTTCGGCCATTCTCCCAAAGGTCTAGTATCATCAGTTATCGTATCATTAGCAATTGCCGGTTCATTATTGGGCGACGCTATTGCTTCCGCCTCAGTAATAGGAATTTTAGTTATCAAAGCCTTAGATGAATTAGAAATGACTGGTGAACAAATTTCTGCCACAATCGTTATAGGTGCCTGTTTAGGATCTATTATGCCTCCTATTGCCCAAGCATTATTTTTATCCTCATCTTTAATGAACTTACCATCTCCTGACCCTGTTATTAATATCAGTTACTGTACTATCGGACTAGCAGTAATTTTAGCCTGTTTCTATGTAGGGTTTATGTTTGTGAAAATTAAAGCTCTGCCAGAAGAACTTATTCCTAAGAAAAAAGCTCATCAAATTATGGCTGAAGGATGGAAAACCCTTGTACCTCTGACAATTCTGATACTAATCATAGTATTACGTTCAGGTTTTAAGATTGAAGTTCTTGATGTACTTAATCCTATTTTTAATCCCATTAAAGAAATCCCTATCATTAAAGGAATTGATTTTGCTGTTGTAAAAGCAATTATTGTATGTACAATTATCAGTTACTTTTTTGCACCGGTTCGCAAAGGCGGTATAAATATTATTAAAAAAGGTCTCACAAATGTTAAAGAAAGTTTCTTTATCTTGGTTTTTGCCGGGCTTATGATTGGAGCCTTTTATCAAGCCGGTCAAATTACTACTGTACAGGAATTTGCACAAGGTTTAAGCGCAAATGTCTTAAAAATTGGAGGCGCAGTGGCTATGTCCTTAATAGGAATGCTCACGGGCTCTCAATCTACTGCGCAAATATCTATTTTTACCTTCTTTGGACCGGCTTTGACCACTACTGGGGTAGATCCTGTCCATGCAGCTGTAGCCGGTGCTCATCTGGCTATGGGCGGTCAAGGCATGCCTCCCGCTGATTTAACAACTTTCGTTGTAGCGGGATTAGTTGGTGGCATTCTGGGTAAGAAAGTGGATCCCTTACGTTCCATGTTCTATTCCATGGCTATGTGCATTTATTTCCTGATTGTTGGTTTTATATTTATGTTTATCTAGGTACTCTACTACTAAACTACATATACTCAAAATATCCTTTTTCCTAAAAAGAAAACACACTTTCCCCGTGTGTTTTCTTTTTGTTTCCCTACTTATTATTTCCTTAAATATTATTACTACTTCCCTTTCCCTTCCAAACCAAGCTTCTTTGACATATTCATCTTTTTATTTTTTTCTGTCCCTTGTTGATGTTCACTTGTCAACTGGGCTTTTTGGGACTTTACTTCTCTGGGGCGTGGTACACCCACGGGGCGGTGTAAATCTTCCTGAATTTCCGGTTCCTGATAATTAAACTCTGGTTTATCAGGTATATCAACCAATATATTCCCTCCCTTAAAAATATACATCTAACTTTCTTACCATGTTAATAATTAAACTATGATATATTTTATTTTTTCACTCCAATAAAGATATTATCCAGCCTGTTAATAGAAGTTTCACTTTATATATAAAGTTCTTGTTTTTCTTTTTTACAGCAATCCAGCACATGGGTGGCACAAGCCAAACAAGGATCAAAGGAACGTACTATTCGACCCAAAATGGTAAAAAGCATGCCCTGTTCGGGTATCTCTGTACCTACAAGGGCGGACTCTGCAGGTCCATATTCCCCATATTTATCTTTAGGAGAAAAGTTCCATACCGTAGGTGTGATTATGTTGTACTGCACTATTTCCCCTGCTTCGATACAAGCGCTGTGCAATAAAGCCCCTCTCATAGCATCAGTTACAGCTGTCACCCTTTTCTTAACTATTTCTTTTTTCTGTTTTAAAGGTGGTGGACCCGGTTCTAATTTTTTAAACCATTCCTGCATTAATTCAGAAATCAAATAAGTTTCCATAGTACGGGCATATATTCTGTCCATAGTAGATGTTCCACCTCGATAGAATCCATTAATAATCATTCTCGCCAGAGGACCTACTTCAAAATGCCATCCTGCATATTTGACTGATTTTATCCAGGTATAAGCGTCACTTTTTTTGGGAGCCGGCTTCATTTCTTCCTTATTTGTCTCCGCATTATAATCAGATTCAAACCAGGAACTTGTCACATCTTCGCTGATCAAATGCACATTTGGCCAATATAATTCATTATCATAAATTGCCCCACTTCTCCACAACGCCTTTTCATTTTTATTGCCAAATCTAAATAAACCAAAGGATAATAAACGCCCTGAGGTTACACCGATCCGGTAATAATCATTATAATGTTTAGCAACAAGCTCCGTATCAGGCAACATACAGCTTTGAATAAATTCCCTTATTTCTTGGAGTAGCGCTATAGCACGGGTTATTTTATCAACTGTAGGAGCAACAGTCACACCTCCATACAAAAAGCTGTGTTGGTGGGGAGCTTTCCCTCCAAATAAGGCCAAAAGTTCATGACTCTTTTGCGAAGCCTTAATACCTTCAAAATAATGGTCCACTAAGCGCTGGTTGTCTTGAGCACTTAAACGTGCATCAGCAAGATTTTGTCCCTGAAAAGGAGGCTTATCAGGCATTCGCACAAAATCAGGTAAACTAAACAAATAAAAATGACGAATATGATTTTGCAAAAAATCTGCCCCATACATAATATTTCTTAGAAACTGGGCATTTTCAGAAATATCATTATCAAAGACCTCATCCAATAAATAACTAGCTACAGCCCCATGAGCCAAGGAACATATGCCGCAGACTCGTTGTGTTAAATACACGGCATCGGTGATCTCACGCCCCCGCATAATCCACTCGTAGCCTCTAAACATTGTACTGCTGGCATTAGCCTCTCTTATCTTATTATTTTCTACCTCTATTTCCACAGATAAAAGGCCGCTGAGGCGTGTAACAGGACTGAACATCACACGTTTTTTACTCATCTTGTTTCTCCTTATCTACCATCACAGATTTCTCTCCTTGACCTTTTCTTTTTTGCGGTAAGGGAGTAAAAAATGGAGTCGAACCATCGGGAAAATCCTCATTAGTACAGCCTATACAAGGTGTATTTGCTTTCACGGGCCAATTGACTCCTTCTATCCACTGACGATAGGGGCAATCCGCACCTGTACGCGGCCCCATACAACCCTGAGAAAACATACATTCCTCATCTCCCAGACTTTCTGCAAAATTCTTATTGTCAAAATACGAGCGACGTTGACAGTGACGATGTACCGTATCTCCATAAAAAAGAGCAGGACGCCCTAAACTATCTAGTTCCGGTTTGCCATACATGAGCAAATGGGCTAAGGTTCCTACAAACCAATCAGGATTCATAGGACAGCCACTCACATTTATTACCTCTCTATCCAATACTTTTCCTACACCCACGCTACCAGTAATATTAGGGCGGGCTGCAGTAGGTCCGCCAAAACTAGCACATGTCCCCAAGGCGATCACATATTGGGCTAAAGGCCCCAGCCATTTCACTGCTTTAAGAGCTGTAAGGTTGCTATCTTCTGTGCGAATAATAATTGTGTAAAAGCCTTCATCTTTAAGAGGTATTGCACCCTCAACAATTAAAGTAAATTTACCACTATACTGCTCGGCTGCCTGCTTTAGAAGTCTTAAAGCATCAGGTCCCTAGGCCGCCATAAAGGTATTACTATACAAAAGGTCAATCATTTCTCCAAATACTCTACCCACATAAGGAGCTGATGTATTTAAAAAAGAAATGTTGTTATCTCCGCTATCGTTGGTTTCAATCCAGATGACAGGCAACTTTTGTCCTTGATGATCTGTACGGTAACGTTGAATTTCCGGTAATATTGCTCGCGATAATTTACCATCCAGGGAAGAAGAATACTTACGACAGAGGGTGAAAAAATCTTCATGTTTCATTTAAACGCCCCTCTTTTTTTAATATTTGTATTAATATATGAAAAACTGCATACTAAATTACTATGGATACTTTAAATATAGATTTAAAATATGAAATACTAGTTTTGGGAATAGGTAACACCTTATGCGGTGATGATGGCATAGGCCCTTCTGTCGTAAACCTGCTACAAAAGCAAAACTGGCCTGATACAGTACAAATTTTGGAAGTTGGTACTGCCCTGTTGAACCATCTGGAAATAATTGGTTCCACCCGTCATTTGTTCATAATTGATGCCTTGAGAACAGGAGCTAAACCAGGAACAATCCACCGTTTCCACCTGGAAGAGCTTGCTTCCTCTCTTGAGCCAGCAATAACAAGTCATGGAATTCCTCTAAAGCAAGTTATCGCTTTAGCCCAAGAACAAACCGGTTTTCCCGTTAAAGTTATTATTTTCGGAATCGAACCCTTATCTTTGGAGCTTGCTACTGAACTTTCTCCCCCCATTAAGGCAACCTTGTCGCAAATAACTGCCCAAATTACGGAAGAACTTAACAGGTGGATAATATGCATGAACTAGCTTTAGCCCAACAAATTCTACATATTGTTATACAAACCAGCCAGGAATATAATTTTCTAACTGTTTCTAAAATTAAGATTAAGGCAGGGGAATTGCTAGCGGTCGTACCTGAAGCCCTGGAATTTTCTTTTAAGATAATTAGCCAAAACACTGTAGCCGAAAATGCTCAATTAATTGTGCAACAAGAACAGGCTATAGCCCAGTGTCAGCACTGCTCCTTAGAATATCCTTGGCTGAAATACGGTTATCAATGCCCCTCCTGTAAAAAGCAAGGGGGCACAATAATTCGCGGGAGAGATTTAACAATCGATTATTTAGAAGGTGATTAAGAGGTGATAAAATGCAAGTTAAACTGCTGACCAATATTTTAAAGGCTAATAAAGACTTAGCTGATACGAACAGAACCATATTTCATAAAGCCGGCATAAAAGTTATAAATTTAATAAGTTCCCCCGGGGCGGGGAAAACGACCCTCTTGGAAAATACTATCGAAAATTTAAGTTCCTGCCTATCTCTCGGAGTAATAGAAGGAGACCTACAAACTACTAAAGATGGAGAACGAATTGCCCAATTAGGCGTGCCTGTAGTGCAAATTAATACCCAGGGAGGCTGTCATTTAGATGCCAATATGGTTAATCAAGCCCTCACAGAATTACCCCTGGAAGATATACAACTGCTTTTTATCGAAAATGTAGGTAATTTGGTCTGTCCTGCTTCCTTTGCTTTAGGGGAAGATGCCAAAGTAGTAATCACTTCAGTTCCCGAGGGAAGCGATAAGCCCGCCAAATATCCTATTATTTTTGAAAAGGCTCAAATCTGTCTACTGAATAAAATAGACCTTCTCCCTTACACTAATTTTAATCGGAGGGAATTCTATGAAGATTTACAAAAAATCAATCCCTCTCTTACCGTCTTTGAAGTAAGCGTTCTAACCGGAGAAGGCATGGGAGCATGGTACTCTTGGGTAAAAAAAATATAAATACTATTGCTAATAAAATTACAATCAGAGGGATCATCCAAGGAGTTGGTTTTCGACCCTTTGTATATAAAATTGCTTCCAAATATAGCTGTACAGGCTGGGTTCGCAATACCGGTTCATCTGTAGAAATTCTCATAGAAGGGACCGCTACAAACATCAAAGGATTTTTAACAGAATTAACAACAAAATCACCTCCTGCCGCCCTTATACGTGATTTTGTAAGGGCAGAGGTAAAACCCCCAGGCTATACAACATTTATGATTAAGGAGAGCCGCAATCAGAAAGAACCTATCTCTATTTCTCCTGATTTGGCCCTCTGCCCCCAATGCCTGAAAGAATTTAACGATCCTGCCAACAGGCGGTTTAAATATCCTTTCATTAATTGCACCCACTGTGGACCTCGTTTTACTATTATTCAAGGCATACCCTATGATCGCTGCAAAACTACCATGTCCTCCTTTACCATGTGCCCCCAATGCTTAGAAGAATATGCTAACCCCCAAGACCGAAGGTTTCATGCCCAACCTAATGCGTGCCAAAACTGCGGACCATCCCTGAAATTACTTGATAAGTATGGTCAGCCCTGTACTGAAAATTACTGTTCACTACTTTTACAAGGTTATATTATGGCAGTAAAAAGTTTAGGTGGTTTTCACTTAGTCTGTGATGCCACAAACGAAAAGGTTCTGGAAACTTTACGGGAAAGGAAAAGTAGAGAAGCTAAACCCCTAGCCGTCATGGCTAAAAATCTTGAGATATTGCATAAGTACTGTTATGTATCGCCCCAAGAAAAAAATCTTTTGCAGAGTCCCCAGGCTCCCATTGTTATATTAAAACAAAAAAAAGCCACAGCTCTTCCTGCCAGTCTAAGTCCCAACCTGGATACTCTGGGGGTAATGCTTCCTTATACGCCCCTTCATCATCTTTTATTTGACGACAACTTGGAGTTATTAGTAATGACCAGTGGTAACCGTTCCGGTGAACCGCTAATTTACAACAACCATGAAGCAATACAAAAACTAGCCGGCATTGCCGACTTTTTCCTTCTGCATAATCGTCCTATCTATAATCGCTGCGATGACTCCGTTATCAGAGTAATACAAGGAATCCCTCAAATAACTAGGCGAGCACGGGGTTTCGTCCCTCTCCCTCTTTCCATTTCCCCCGTCCCCACAGATCTTCTGGCTTTAGGAGCTGATCTAAAAAACACCTTCTGTTTAGCTAGTAGCAATAAAGCATTCCTGAGCCAACATCTAGGGGATTTAGAAAACTGCAATACTTTCTTGGCATATAAAAAAAACCTCCAGCACTTCCAAGAATATTTTCAAATTAAACCTACTACCTTAGTTCATGATCTTCATCCCGGTTATCTTACTACCCAGTATGCCAATAGTCTTGCTTTACCTAAAATAGGAGTACAGCATCATCAAGCCCACCTGTCCAGTTGCCTGGCGGAAAACAATTTTACAAAAGAAGTCTTGGGTTTAGTCTGCGATGGTTCAGGCTATGGCTTAGACCACCACATCTGGGGCTTTGAGTTTTTTTCCGGCAGCATAGGAAATTTTCAGCGTTTAGCTCACTTAGAATATGTTCCTCTCCTGGGAGGGGAGACTACAATACAAAAACCGGAGCGCATGGCTCTAATCTACCTGCTTACCTATTGCCAAAAGGAAGGAATAAAATGGGTAGAAAAATATTTACAGCTACCTCCTGGGCAGATAGCATTATACGAAAAATTGCTGAAAGATTCCCATAATTACGTATTAACATCAAGCTGCGGACGACTTTTCGACGCAGTAGCAGCCTTGCTGGGAGTATGCAGAACAAATAAATACGAAGGGCAAGGTCCTATGGAACTAGAAGCGCTATGTCAAACTGATATTAGCAAATCTTATCCCTTTACTATCTCCGAAGATAATACCCTAAAAATCCTCTCCCTGGCGGAAATGTGGCCCCAAATCATTAATGATATGGAAAGAAAAAAAGAACCTGGCTATATAGCAGCTAAATTTCATCAAACCTTAGTAAAAATGATTAGTAAAACCTTTCTCATATTAAGAGAGGAAACCGGTTTGAATACTGTAGCTCTAAGTGGAGGAACTATGCAAAATATGTATCTTTTACATCATCTTCTAGAAACTCTCCGGGAAAAGGGATTTATTGTTTTGACCCACCATAAAGTACCTCCTAATGACGGAGGCATAAGTTTAGGGCAAGCCGTAACAGCAGGGAGGTTGTTATCATGTGTATAGCTGTTCCCGCCCAAGTACTATCCATTTCTGGCCAGGAAGCAGAATTAAACCTGCAAGGAAACGTGCTCTCCGTCTGTATTTCTCTAGTTCCCCAAGTTAAGCCAGGTGATTACGTCCTAGTACACGCCGGTTTTGCTATTCATATTATTCAGGAACAGGATGCACGAGAAACATTAAGCTATTTAAAGGAGTTAGAGGATTTTGCAAAACAATGAAAATATATTGCGACTAGTTGAAAATATAAAAAACAAAGTTACTCGGCCCGTGCGCATTATGGAAGTGTGCGGCACCCATACTATGAGTATTGCAAAATATGGCCTCAAACAACTACTTCCTCCGGAGATTACTCTCTTGTCTGGCCCAGGCTGCCCTGTCTGTGTCACAGATCAATCGGAAATCGACTTAGCCCTGGAACTTTCTCTTTTACCGAAGGTTACCCTCTTCACCTTTGGTGATATGTTTCGTGTTCCCGGCACAAAGGGCAGTCTGGAAGATATGCAAGCCAGCGGTGCCCACATTCACATTGCTTTTTCCTCCTTAGATGCCCTGCGTTATGCCATGATAAACCCTCAAGAAGAAGTAGTATTTTTAGGCGTTGGCTTTGAGACTACGGCTCCAACTGTAGGAGTTACTTTGAAACAAGCTCAGCAAAACAATATCAACAACTTTAGTATTCTGTCTCTACATAAAAAAATAGTGCCTGTTTTGGAGAATCTTTCCTCTCAAAAAGATACCCTCCTGGATGGTTTTCTACTGCCCGGCCATGTAAGCACTATTATTGGTAAAGCACCCTATGAAGACTTAGCCCAAAAATGGCATAAAGCCTGTGTCATCACAGGTTTTTCCCCCGAAGATATCCTAACAGGAATTGCTCAACTATTGAAGCAAATTAATAGCGAAAATTTTGAGATAGGGCTTCAATATAAGCGGGGTGTAGCTAAGGAAGGAAATACTTCTGCTCAAGCTTACCTTAAAGAATACTTCCAAACTAGTGATGTTATCTGGCGCGGTATGCGGCTTATTCCCCACAGCGGTCTTGCTATTGACCCTCACTATGCTTTCTACGATTCTTGTATCCGTTTTTCTCAACAACATCCCCCTCAAGGAAAAACTCAGCCTCCCGAGTTTTGTATTTGTGGTGACATCTTAGCAGGTCGGAAGAACCCACCCCAGTGTCTTCTCTTCGGAAAAGATTGCACTCCAGACCATCCTGTAGGCCCTTGCATGGTCTCTTCCGAAGGTTCCTGTGCCGCATGCTACTATTATGGTAGGTGATAAAAATGATTACAAATAAAATCCGCCTAGCTCAGGGAGCAGGCGGGTTACATACATATAAATTAATAAATGAATTATTTTTAAAATATTTTACTAATTCTATCCTAGACCAGCAGCTTGATGCTGCTATTATCCCCGGCTTTCCTGGGAAATGGGCCTTTACAACAGACAGCTTTGTTGTTCAGCCCCTTTTTTTCCCTGGGGGTAATATAGGTAAGCTCTCTGTTTGCGGGACTATAAATGATCTAGCTGTCTCAGGGGCTAAGCCTCTATATTTATCATGTTCCTTTATTATAGAAGAAGGTTTTGTTGTTGAAAATTTAGAAATTATCGTTGCCAGCATGGCAGAAACAACTAAAAATGCTGGGGTGTTGATTGCAACAGGTGATACCAAGGTAGTAGAAAAAGGCTCTTGTGATGGGATATTTATTAATACTACCGGATTAGGCTTTCTCCCTGCTGAAAAAGACTATACACCTAAGCACATTACATCCGGTGACAAAATAATCCTCACAGGCATCCCGGGGAGGCATGGGTTAGCTATCTTAGCTGCCAGAAATAAGCTGGAAGTGAGTCCTCCCCTAGTTAGTGATTGTGCTTGCCTCCATGAACTTCTTGCCTCCCTTAACCATCTGGATATTCACTGTATGAGGGACCCCACTCGGGGTGGGCTGGCCATTACTTTAAATGAATTGGCTTTACAAAGTAACCTGGGTTTCTTAATAGAAGAAACAGCACTTCCCAAAGACGTTCGTATTAATAGTTTGGCTGAACTTCTTGGTCTTGACCCTTTATACCTAGCCAACGAGGGAATTGCCATCATCATTATTTCCTCCCAAGATGCCTCAAGCGCCATTAATGTACTTCAACAGCATCCTCTTGGTCAAAAGGCAGCTATTATTGGGGAAATATTCGAGGAAAATCCCGGTCAAGTGTTGCTATCAACTAATCTTGGAACAAAGAGGTTTCTCAAAATGACAGCGGGAAATCTTTTGCCTAGGATTTGCTAGATATCTGTATTTTTTTATCACTCCCGCACAAACTATTCTCAAGGGGGTGATATAAGATTAGTAAGGATAATGAACGAGAAAAAGGACGAGAAAAGGAAAAAGATATCAGTTCTCCGCAAAAACGGGAAGAAATTCTACCTCCACCAGCTATCACGGGACCGGAAATCGGAAATCCCCTAGATTATGAACAATATAATA
>JAHDSB010000146.1 GCA_018433015.1 Clostridia bacterium
AAAGCTTCGGAAAAGTCAGGGGGAGGAGGAAGCTCTGGAGGCGGTTCCAGTGACTCAGAAGAATCGGAAGGGGATACTGCACCGAAGATTGAGATACCGGAGGTACGGGTAATAGAAGCCCCGGAAGATGATGGGGAGATGGTAGCAAAGGGAGTGCATTTCCATCCATTTATTAAATATTTAAGTATAGATCCAGGTCTATTAAATGAAACTTTTAAGGAAAATAAATATAATTATACAGCAACTGTTTATAAAAATAGGATTAAGGTGACTGCAAAAAATTGTAATAAAATATTTAATAATACAGAATGGTTAGAAATAAATAATACACGATGGGAAGGTAAGAACATAACAAGATCTAAAGTTATACAGCTTCAACCTGGAATAAATAAGATTAAAATTAAATCAGGATATAAATATTACTGGTTTGGATGGAAGGAAAACTCCAAGACTTACACCTTAACTGTTACATATAAACCAGTAACCTTGAACCCAAATGAGCTAATTTTAGCATTAGGAGATAATTTACAAGGACAGCCTAAAGAACTTCAAGCTAATGTAACCTATGGAATCGCTAAAGAAGAATTTAACAATGGTACTCTAAGTTGGTCACCGTCTACATCAATATTTAGAATCGGTGCAGATGTACAAGATAAATCAAAGGTTGAGATAAGTCCATCAAGTGTAGGCACAAATGAAGTTAAAGTATTATGGAAGGGGCAAATGGTAGCAACTTGTAATGTTATTGTGGGAAAGATAGAGCTATCCGTTGATGATCCCGAAGAACAAACCAATGGAGATTTTAAAACTACTTTCAGATATAAGAATTATTATCCTTCGGGGGTAAGCGTTGGCACCAATACTGCAAATAATGATGTAATAGTAACGCAGCAATTAACAGGGAACTATAATGGAACTGTTCAATTGCCTCAAACTTTTGGTTCCCAGGGTAGCTTTACGGTTACATATCCTTATCCCAGAAATAACAATGATTATCCAAAATGGACAATAAGCTATGATGGCGCTACAGCAAAAGCTAGGGCAGATATAAAAGACTTGGATATTAAAGTCACTCCTTCTGCAGAAACTCTTAATGTAGGAGATAATCTTGATATTACTGCCAAAGTATTTGATCCGAATCTATCACCAACACGCTTAAGAAGTGTTCCAATCAATAACATAACATGGAGCATTGATGGTGATGCCCTGGAGAGAATACATAATGGCTCAGATCAGACAGTATGTAGTGTTAAGGCAAAAGGGCCTGGAACAGCATATGTTAGAGCTACCTATGCCAATGGAGCCAGTGCAACATGTACTGTTACAGTTGAACAGCCAGTTACGGGAGTAGACATAACAGATGGTCCTATATTTATAGGAGTAGATGAAGAGAAAACAATTCAGTATAAAATAAATCCTGAAAATGCTACTAACCAAAAGGTTACTTTTATTTCAGATAAACCTTCGATTGCTACTGTTAATCCAAATAGCGGTCAAGTTACTGGTGTTGCAACAGGTAAGGCTACTATTACAGCAACAACCGAAGATGGAGGAAAAACAGATATATGTGAGGTTTACGTATGTAAATTAAAACTACCAAATAAGCTGGTGCTGACCAATAGGGGAAATGCTAAGACTCTTAAAGTAAAAGTTTATCCAAATAATGCTCCTGTTGAACTGCATTGGGAATCTTTAAACAAGAATTTAGCAAAACTTGTTACAGCATCATCTGCTCAAGAAAGAAAGATAGATGTACAGCCTATTGATAAGGGAAAAACTCAGATCAAGGTAACTATACCTGGTACTAACTGTGAGGATACATGTGACGTTTATGTAGGTGATCTTGATCTTATTTGTAAGCCCGACACACCCAAACTTCTAGAAAATGGTAAATACGAGGTAACCTTCCAATATAAAAGCGATTATCCCGAAAATGTTATCGCAAATAGCCGTATTGAAACTATTCTAGCAGATAATTCAGGTTATAAAGTGATTACAAATATAGATCCTAATGGAGATTTTGAATTTAATAACGGCAGTGGCTATAGAGACGCATTTACTATTAGATACCTGCATAGTGCTGCTCCTATTAAATGGGTGGTGGAATATGATGGTGTATTGTGGGACGTTGAGGTTGGAATAAATGAAAATGCAGGTATAACAATAGATCCTACTGAAATGAAACTGTATGTAGGACGTGAAGGAAATGGTCAAATAAGTGGTACGAAGACAATAACGGCTACTGTTGAGGAAAAAGAGATTGTACCCAGAGGAATAGGTTCAGACATAAAATGGGATGTTATCGGAGATGGGGGAATAGTAGATATTGCTCCACTTAAAGGGAAAAAATGTAATGTTACAGGGATAGAACCTGGTACTGCTCATGTAAGAGCCACTTTCGCTAATGGTGAACATGATACCTGTATCGTTAACGTCTATCAGCCCATCAATGGAATAGAGATAAATGATTTAACTATTCCATTAAAGCGTAATAAGACATTTGACTTGCAGGCAGCCGTTAAAGATGGGAGCCTAGAAGATGCAGACATTACATGGAAGTTGTTATCCGGGGAAAATATTATTGAGCTGACAGGTAATAGTGATATTGCTGAAATTACGCCTAATAGGGTAGGTAAGGCTTATGTTGAAGTTACTGCACTAGATAAAAATACAGGTGAAGAATGGAAAGATTATTGTAATGTTTATGTAGGCAAGATAGACCTTTTTGTTGATAGAGTGTTCAACGCTGATGGAACTTATACAGCTACATTTGGGTATGAAAATAAGTACCCGGATGGTGCTGCTGTGACTATTGACAGTAATGAATTTACCGGTGGGGGAGAGATCATTAGCGGTAGCAAACCTGCTGTATTCGAACTAGGTAAACACGAAAATGTATTCCAGGTGAAATATGCTAATGCTAACGGACCTCAGACTTGGGCTATTAATCTCCAAGGTAGTGAATCATCCACAACTGCCGGAATCGAAGAAAATGAAAACTTAGGGATAGAACTTGATAAAACATACTTAAGATTGCCTCTGAAAAGCGAAGGCAATCAAGAAATTACCTTAGAGGCTACTGCTAAGATGCTCTCTGAGGTTGTGCCAAGATCAGCAGGTTTTGAATATCCCATAAGTTGGAGCATTGAGGGAGATGCTGTAGAGAAAGTAAGCACAAGTACTAACCACAGACAATTCACCTTTAAAGCTAAGGAAGCTGGAAATGCTACAGTTATCGCCAGTTATGCCGGAAAAGAAGCAAAATGTGAAATTGATGTAGGCAGTTTAGAGCTGAGAGTTAAGGAAAATAAATTGAATCCCGATGGGACATATCTAGCCACCTTTGAATACAAGAGTTCTTATCCGGAAGGCGTTAACATTCTCGTTGGTGAAAATAATAAGTTTACAGGCAATGGGCAGATAATCGGTAGTATCCCAAGTAACTTTAACTTCACCGAAAATTGGGTTGAAGCATTCCAGGTTAAATTTAGGCAGAGTGATGGAAATCAAGTATGGACTGTCATTGATAATGGAATTGATAATGAGGGCAATGATATACTTGATGGAGCTGTAGAATATAGTGCTACTGCTTATGCAATAGATCCAGAAAATCTATCCCTCAAGGTGAACCCAGGCATAGTGAGTCTCTATCCGGAGTCAGAAACTGCTATCACAGCCACAGTAGAAGTTAAGGAAGACTCTACCGAAGAAGTACAGAAGAAAAATGCCCTACAAGAAGCCCCTGATATTCAGTGGAATATTCAGTGGAACATTCCTGAAGAATATCAAGAATATGTGGAAATAGTTAAAGTCAGTGAAGATAGAAGGGTATGCGATATTAAAGCGAAAAAAGTTGGGTGGGCTATAGTTGAAGTAAGTCATGGAACCCTAACTGAATACTGTTATGTATATGTAAATGACATAAAGGTTCAACCTAACGAGATAAACGTGAAGAAAACAGCTGGCTCCCAAACTATAACAGCTTCAGTTCAGTATGGGCATGAGGTAGAAATAGAAGTGGGCAATCCAGAGTTACGTAATGTAGTTAATGCTGAGAATGTACCTCAAATTAACTGGTCTGTAGATAAGCCAGGTATAGCAGAAATAAAGGTAAGCGAAGATAAGAAAACATGTACTGTAACTCCTCAAGATTCAGGCACAGCAATAGTTACTGCTACTCTGAAAGGAGCATCTATACCTGTTATAGAAAGACAGGTCGCAGAAGAACCCAAGAATATAGTATTTATTGAACCTAGTGATTCTTGCAAAGTTACAGTAACAGGTACATCA
>JAHDSB010000010.1 GCA_018433015.1 Clostridia bacterium
AAATAAAAATAAATGAGCAAAGTAAAAGAATATGTACCAAATATATGCAAATATTTATCAAAAACACTTGAATCTACATATAAATTAAGCAGCTGTCCCCCGATAGTGTGGCAACTTAAAGAAATGAGTACAATTATTACAATATAAAGCGGAATAGACAACTTTTTTTTACAATTAATATATGCTACAAAAAGGCTACCGCTGATAACAATAATAGTTTCGAAAGCATAATCAATTTGTTTTTTCTGAAGCAACAAAACCAAAGTAATAATTTGGGTAATAAGGAACAAGACTAGAACTTTTTGTCTCTTTCCCATTATAATCACCACTTTATAAATTTTAATATCTCTCAATCCTGTATTTAATAAGGCTGCAGAACAGTAGATCTACTGATCAGCAGCCTTATTATATTTAACTAATCTGATATTTTTATGCCTGTTTCTTACCTAAACGATAAATAGCTTTGCTAAACTCTGCAACTACTAAGGGTATAATACTTAAACCTAATACAACTCCCCAATCAAAGGGTCTCAACATAACTGTTTCAAATATTCCTCTAAGGAAAGGAATAAATATCACAACTAATTGCATTATTATCGAAAATCCACCGGCTATAAGTAAAGGTCGATTAGTGCCTATACCTATTGAAAATAAAGATTGATCTAGACTACGTGTATTAAAGGAGTGGACGATCTGGGAAAATGCCATTGTTACAAAGGCCATAGTATGGGCTTCTTCGATGGTTCTTCCCCATTTTAGTGCCAGCCAATAACTAGCGAGAGATATTATGCCAATAGTAGCACCTTGAATTAGGATATCCCTACCTACTCCACCGGCGAAAACTCCTTCTCTTGGATTACGCGGCTTCCTTTTCATAACACCTTTTTCAGAAGGTTCTAATCCCAGGGCCAGAGCCGGAGGTCCGTCAGTTACCAGATTAAGCCATAAAATCTGAATAGGAGTAAGGGGGCTACCTAATCCTAAGAGAATAGAGGAAAAAATTGCTACAATTTCACCGGTGTTACATGATAATAGATATTGTATAGATTTCCTAATGTTATTGTAGATAGTCCTACCTTCCTCTACTGCATTTACAATAGTTGCAAAATTATCATCTAAGAGCACCATATCGGAAGCCTCTTTTGCTACTTCTGTACCGGTAATACCCATGGCTGCCCCGATATCGGCCCTTTTTAAAGCAGGGGCATCATTTACACCATCGCCCGTCATGGCCACAACATGACCGTTTTCCTTCAGGGCCTCAACAATCCTCAGTTTATGTTCTGGTGATACTCGGGCATAAACTGTAGTTTTAGTTACCTGCTCTTTTAACTCATCCTTATCCATTTGTTCCAACTGAACTCCTGTGAGGATACCATCGCCTTCCCGCCATATATCTAATTCTTTAGCAATGGCAAGAGCAGTTTCCTGATGGTCACCTGTTATCATTACTGTCTGAATACCAGCGTTGCGACTAACAGCAACAGCTTCTTTAGCTTCCTGACGTGGAGGGTCTTGAATGGTAAAGAAACCTATAAATGTGAGCCCATTTTCATTCTGTTCCGAAGAAGGATTTTCTGGAGCTTCCTTCCACTTCCGCATTGCTAACCCCAGCACTCTTTGTCCCTGAGAAGCAAATTTAGAATTAACTTCTAATAGTTGAGAAAGAATCTCTTTATTTAAAGCCACTGTGCCTTCTGGGCTAATTAGTTCTTTACAGCGAGTCAATAGTACATCTGGGGCTCCCTTAGTAAAAGAAATTATTTCTTTATCCATGTTATGAAAGGTGGTCATCATTTTACGAGCTGAATCAAAAGGTATCTCCTTTATTCTGGGGTATTTTCTTTCTATATCTTCTTTTTCGAGTTGGGCTTTTGTTGCAACTACTACTAAGGCTCCCTCTGTAGGGTCTCCTATTATTTCGTAGCCTTTATCGCCAGATTCCAAGCGAGCATCGGTATTGAGGGTTCCTCCTAACAACATCCACTTTAGATTTTCATCGCTTTGAGGAGCTATTTTTTCACCTTTACTGCTAAAAAACTCTCCTTCCGGGCGATAACCGGTACCGGTTATTTTATAATATTCACCATTTACATAAAGTCCGGTAACAGTCATCTCATTTTTGGTAAGTGTACCGGTCTTATCCGAACAAATATAAGTGGCTACGCCTAAAGTTTCAACAGCAGGCAATTTCCTGATGATTGCCTTTCTGCGACTCATTCGTGTTACACCTAGAGCTAAGACAATTGTAACTACCGAAGGTAAACCTTCTGGAATGGCTGCTACGGCCAAAGCAATTGCAGTCATAAACATCTCCAGCATTTGTTCGCCACGGAGAACCCCTGTTAAAAATACTACTGCTACGATTGCTGCGGCAGCAATACCCAACACTTTACCTAATTTAGATAATTGTTGTTGTAATGGAGTAGGATCTGGTGGTGTTTCCTGTAGCATTTGAGCAATTTTTCCTAGTTCGGTATTCATACCGGTCTCTGTAATAATAGCTTGCCCTCGTCCTCCTGTTACTGTCGTGCCCATAAAAACCATATTCTTTTTATCCCCTACAGGGACTTCTTTTGCATCAAGTATTTTAAGATCTTTTTCCGCAGGTACAGATTCTCCCGTTAAAGCGGCTTCATTAATCCTCAAGGAAGCTGACTCGACAAGTCTAGCATCGGCCGGAACTGAATCTCCCGCATCTAGCAAGATAACATCACCGGGCACCAAATTTACTACCTCTGTTTGCGTAATATGACCATCACGTTTTACTTTAATAAAGGCTTTAGTCATAGCCTGCAAGGCCTTCAATGCTTTTTCTGCTTTATTTTCTTGAAAAACTCCTAGGGCTGCATTCAGGATCACAATAATTAAAATTACAATCGTATCTTCCCATTCACCTAATAACCCTGAAATAGCTGCTGCCCCTATAAGAATTAATACCAATACTTCTTTTAACTGGTCAATAAACATTGCTAAAATACTACGTGATGGGGCTTCCTGTAGAGCATTAGGTCCATAATCTTTTAAACGAGCAGTTACTTCTTGATTATCCAATCCTTTCTCTAAATTTGAATTAAGCTCTTGAGCAACTTGTTTAACATCCTGAGAATACCACTTTTTTTGACGCACGATAACAACCCCCTTCATAGCTTAGTTTATCCAAAGATAATAATAAAAAAATCGATCCCTACCAACATTTGGTAAAGATCGAAATCAAAAAAGACCTTTACCTTGGTAGGTAAAGGTCTCGCAAGCAACATTATGTGCCAATAAAGCCGGAGTTATTCACTCGGAATGACGACTTTATTGTAAGCTACTCCCCTTTAACACCATATTTAATTATTACAAGTAAATCTTACCTTGGAAATATATTTTTGTCAAGATATAAAATAAATAATTTATTAATAATTTTCAGTCACCCTGAACTAAAGGATTCCTCCTCCGTGCCCTATTTCTTATCATATTAATGCTAATCTAAGGAAATACTATGTGATAAATAATGTTCTTGAATCAGACAAGGTTTAAACCCCCTGATTGTTAGAAGATATTATCCATGCTTAGTAAAACTTACGAACTTGTTTGTTAGTGTTTACTGAAGGCTAAGCTAGCATAGCACCGCGAAGGCTACTAGCACTTAATTTCGAAGGAATTTTAGTGATAGATGCTCACCGCCTAATAGAGGCAGTAGTATTAGCGGTGGTTAGCTATGGGATAAGTGCCTTCTTCTAGGAGGCTGAAAAATGAAAGATCCTATTATACGCGCAATATATGTTGGTCTGTTAGCCACGTTTATTAAAGATATATTCGATTTTATCTTTATGAAATTAGGTTTTCAAGGATTCCCCACCATCTATATGGGAGCAGGAGTCTTTTTACCTATTGATCAATATTCACCTTTTTATATGTTTGTTATAGGTAATACTGCCCATTATATTGTAGGTGGCATCTTGGGTTTTATATTTTATAAAATATTAAGTTATTATGGACTGAATTATTCTGTACTAAAAGGCATTTTTTTCGGACTTATTGTCTGGTTGCTTTTAGCAGGGGCCATGATTCACTTGGGTTTGTCCCGCTACAAACCCATGAATGAACATAGTGTATTTATGTTATTATGTGACCACATCATCTTTGGTCTTGTTTTGGGTCTAATCCAACCGAAATTTGTTTTTAATGAATAGTAACGAAATAATTAATAAAGGATCTATATAAATTATGAAGATTAAAGACCGTCTTTTATTAGCAAGCTTTACCGGCCTTCTGGCAGCACTTGGTGCCAATCTCTCTTTATATGGTATCAATCTTTTTTTACCTGGTCCAACGGTGAACATGCCTCAAATAACCCTGGAAATCTTTCTTAATTTGGGCAATTATAATTTGTTACAAAAAGTATTAGGACTTGTGTGGAGCACTGTGGTAGGAGGAACTTATGCCTTATTATATCTAATCACTTTAGATATAACAGGCTGGAAAAATTTATGGACAAAAGCAATAATAGTTGTAAATGCTTATTGGCTTCTAGGAGCTGGTTTTGTTATAAGTCTTCTTAATATAGCTCCCCACATTAGAAATGAACCTTGGTCCATAGCCGCTTTTTACATAGCCCATCTTTTATTTGCAACTTATTTATATTTATTAGTAAAAACCTTAGGAGAACAGTGAAAGGCCCGAAAATCGGACCTTTCTTAATTAAAACTAATTGCCATTAAAACTTAGCAGAAACTACTATCTTTTCATCTATATATTTCTCCACATCAGCTGACGTGGCCATATTAATAAGGGCTTCAAGATGCTCTTCCAGTTCTTTCTTCTCCAGATTATTGATGATCCATCTTGCTTTCAAAATAGCTCCTGGACTCATACTGAATTCATCTAGTCCCATCCCAATGAGTACAGGAATCATCTTGGGATCTCCTGCCACTTCTCCACACATACCAACCCAGATCCCTGCCTGATGCCCATTATCAATAACTTTCTTAATCAGCCTTAATAAAGCAGGATGAAATTGTGTATATAAGGAGGCTAACATCTGATTCCCTCTATCAACGGCCATAGTATATTGGATTAGATCATTAGTGCCGATGCTGAAAAAATCCACTTCTTTTGCTAACAGATCAGATATAATAGCTGCAGCAGGAATTTCTATCATCATTCCTACTTCCATGTTTTCATTAAAAGCTATTTTTTTCTCTCTTAATTCTCCCTCACATTCCTGTAATATTTTCTTAGCCTGTAAAAGCTCTTCCATACTGGAAATCATGGGAAACATTATCTTAATATTGCCATAGGCGCTAGCACGCAAAAGAGCCTTTAATTGAGTACGGAATATTTCTTGTCTATCTAAGCATAACCTAATAGCTCGGTAGCCCAAAAAGGGATTCATTTCTTCAGGTAGTTCCAAATAGCTTAGCTCTTTATCTCCTCCTATATCTAACGTCCTTATAACTACAGGCTTTCCTTGTAATCTTTCCGCAACTACTTTATATGCTTCAAACTGCTCTTCTTCAGAGGGTAAACTGTCCCTATCCATATATAAAAATTCTGTTCTATATAATCCTATCCCTTCTCCGTCATTGCGCAAAATTTCCTCCACATCTTTTGGTGTTCCGATGTTAGCTGATAACTCTACCTTAAATCCATCTTTAGTTTTACTTTCTTTCCCCACAAGATCTTGCAGTTTTACTTTAAAATATTGATATTCTTCTTTTTTGCGAAGATATTCTTGCAAGAGAGTATCTTCAGGATTTATGTATATTAGACCTTCATCCCCATCAAATATTATTAAATCCTCATTATTAACCATTTGAGTAATATTATTTACTCCAACTATTGCCGGTATTCCCAAGGTTCTGGCCATTATTGCAGAATGAGAAGTTTTCCCTCCTAATTCTGTTACGAAACCTAGAACTTTATTTTTATCCATCTGGGCCGTATCAGAAGGCGTTAAATCCTTGGCTACTATAATAACTTCTTTATCTAATTTAGTAAGGTCATATTGTTCAATTCCTAAAAGATTTCTGAAAATCCTATCCCTCACATCTCTCAGGTCCGCGGCTCTTTCTTTAATATACTCATCATCCATACTATTAAAAATATTAAGAAATTTTTGCGTAGTTTCTTGTAAAGCCCATTCAGCATTTACATTTTCTGTTTCTATCATTTCTCTAACCTGCCCAAACACCTCTGGATCTTCCAGCATCAAAATATGCGCCTCAAATATTTTTGCTTCATCTTTCGTCATCTTTTCCTGGGCATTCTTAAGGATTTCTTCTAGCTCTTTCTTTGCGCTGCTTATAGCTCTCTCCAATCTGTCTGCTTCTTGTGCATTATTTTTTAGATACTCTTTTTCTATCTTTATTTCAGTTTCTTTTTTTATTAATGCTCTTCCTATTACGATTCCAGGTGAAGCCCCAATACCTTTCATTACTAATCCCCCTACTCAGTCAGTATATTTATAAAATTCTCTTTATTTTACAAAGGCAATAGCTCTACCAGGCCCACCAGATGAGCCTGCTACTTTTAAGGGTAAAAATATAAAATAATCTCCCTTTACATTAAGTTTATCAAGGTTTGTCAAAGCCTCCACATAAAGCAACCCTTTAGATAGTCCTGTTACATGTACGGGTAAACCATCTTGCACTGAACCCATGCTGGTACCATCAGTACCTACACATTTAACACCTCTCTCAATTAGTAGTTCTATAGCGGCCACATTAGGGGCCGGCCAACCCGGTCCTTCTTTTTTGACGATAGGATTATATGCATATTTATTGCCTTCTTCCCCTGCAACATAATATTTGTCCCATCCGCTATAAAACAGAACTATACTATCCGGCTGTATGGTACCGTTTTCCTCTTCCCAGACTAGAATGTGTTGTGCATCAATATAAGGGCTTTCACCATTTTTTCCTATACCATTAAGCTCTGTTACATCAATAACGGCTGTGACTCCCATTAATTGACCAATGTTAACATATTCCCCTGTAGTATTTCCTATGGCACTAGCATATGGTAACCCGGTATCAGGCTTGGGAATAAAATGACTTGGGGCATCAAAGTGGGTCCCGGTGTGCTCATCAAGAATTAACCATTCTGTAAAATATTCTTTGTACCAATTCCATACCTTCTTTTGGAACGGTATGTGTGTAGGCCAAGAACCTGGAAGCTTTTCATCTAACGTTGCGGTCAGATCAACCAATTTATAATTTCCTAACACCCTGTCAAACACCATAAATAATCCCCTCCCTCTTTAAGCTAAATGGAATATAGAATCCTAATTAAGTAAATTATACCAAAACGAGCTACCTTTGTATAAAATGTTGTAAAAATATTCTAGTTGCAAAATACCCCCTAGGGGTATATAATGTTTATACCATGCTTATCGTTAAGGAGGAATCTTTATGTCCAATATTAATTTTAACAATAAAAAAATGAAAATGTCACCCAAAATAAAAGACTATTCCTGGATATTAGTTCCCATTATTGCTGTGGGAGGCTTATTCTATCCCAAATTAGGTTTATTACTAGTGCCTATTATGGGAACCATCATGATTATGGGCTTTTTTACAGGAAAATTTTGGTGTGGAAATCTTTGTCCCCACGGCGGTTTTTTCGATAAAATAGTTGCACCATTTTCGAAAAATAAAAAAATTCCCCAAGTGATCTCTTCCCGAGCCTTTAAAATAGCCTTTTTCTTGTTTTTTATGGGTATGTTCAGTATACGAACAATGCGCGTAATATCATTATGGGGCTCCCTCTATTTTCTAGATAAACTGGGTTTTATCTTCGCTTTCAATTATTTAATGCCTACTATAATCGGGACAGTTCTGGCTCTCTTCGTAAAACCCAGAGCTTGGTGCACCTTTTGTCCCATGGGTACCATGGAACAGTTAGCCTATAAACTGGGAAAAACCCTGGGAATAAATAAAAAGACTGATAAGAAAGTAACATCCCTCGCCCAAAGTAAATGTATCAAGTGTTCAAAATGTGCCAACATGTGTCCTTTACAGCTTAAACCCTATCTAGATTTGTCAAATACTCATCAATTCGAGAACGAAAACTGTATCAGATGTGCTGTATGTGTTGAGAACTGTCCTGTAGGAATTTTAACTTTAGCCACTGCTGATGAAGCAAAAAAAATAACAGAGTCTAGCGAATCTGTAGCTTAGCCCCACCCTGTTATTTTAGATACTATAGAGTTTTAAAAGCATTTGATTAAAATCGGCAACGTCACCTTTTTCATGGTTCATTATTTCAGTAAAAAGATCTTTTACTTCCCGATTAGTAGCTTCTGCAATGTATTGTTCATAATAATTAATGGTCTCCAGTTCCAAAGAGATGGATTCAATAACATATTTTACGGTTTTGAGCCATCTCTCTTCTCTTTCTTTTTGATAATAACAATAGGGTCCATACCAAAAAGTAATCGTAGGATATTTGTCTTCAACAAAATAAGGGGCAAGATCGTGCTCAATAAACTGCTCCTTCTGAACAGGATCTAATTTACTTATCATTCTCATTAATTGTAAGTAATGTAGCATTTCATCAGCAGCTTCATGTGCAAAGTACTCTTGATACGTAGTCTCTTCAAAAGATTCATTCAACACTTCTCGTGACGCAAGGAAATAAGTATAGACGGCTTGTGATATTTCTCTATCTGCTGCTTTACGAAGATTTATCAGGTCTTTAGATCCACATTTTTCTAAAGATACATTATCTTGAGCAGATTTTTCTTTGTTTGAATTATGGGAATATTTAAAGTTAACCTTTGTCATGCATGTCTTCTCCTTAAACCAATATATAATATATTATTTTCTCATATCCCTTTTTGTTACACTTATCTGCCACTAAATAACTTAAATTTTCTAAAGTACAAGAGGTGAAATATTATGAAACAAAAAAAGTTGCTTAAAAAGCTTCGCAGGATAGTTCTAGCTATAATACTAATTTTTATTACTTATGAAGCCTATATGCATCAAGTCTTAGGCGGTGGAAGCGATGGTTCTCCTTCTATCCATGCCCTCTGTCCATACGGAGCCTTAGAAAGCCTTTATACTTTATTTTCCTCAGGCACATTTATTCAGAAGATTTTTTCCGGAACCGTAGTCCTCTTTATAATATCAGTGATCCTGGCCCTCATTTTTCGAAGAAGTTTTTGCGGTCTTATTTGTCCTTTTGGAGCTCTACAAGAATTCTTCGCTCTGCTAGGTAAAAAACTCTTTGGTAAACAATTAATCATACCAAAATCAATAGATAAGCCTTTACGTTTACTAAAATACGGAGTTTTACTACTTACTGCAGGAGCTGCCTGGTACACTGCAGGTCTATGGATGTCGCCTTATGATCCTTGGGCCGCATACGCTCACTTATTGGAAGGTATCTCAGCAGTTATAGAAGAGTTTCCCCTAGGCTTTGCATTGTTGATCATTACCATCATAGGTTCTATTCTTTATGATAGATTTTTTTGTAAATACCTGTGTCCCATGGGAGCATTTCTCGCTATAGTATCAAAAATAAGTCCTAATAAAATTAAGCGTAATGAACATACATGTATTAATTGTGATATTTGTACTGAAGCATGCCCCATGAATATTGAGGTAGCCCAATTGAAAGAAATTAATTCCTCAGAATGTATTAATTGTCAGTTATGTACTCTTTCTTGTCCAAAAAATGGAGCCTTAGAAATAAAATTCAGTAAAAAGCTGTTAACACCACTTACCTTTATTGTCCTAAGTTTAACCCTTTACTTTGGCGGAATTTTGCTTGCTAATACCGCCGGATTGTATAATGTGCTTCCTCAACCGGTTGCAGAAGGTGAGACCATTAGCACGGAAGAATTAAAAGGCTATATGACCCTAGAAGATGTAGCAAAATACACCGGTACTTCTCTAGAGGAATTATATGAAATATTAAATTTACCGGGAAATATCCCTCCTGCAACTAAAATGAAAGAAGTAAAAAATTATGTTCCAGATTTTGAAGTAAGCACTGCAAGAGAGCTTTTACAACAAGCCGGTAAAAAATAAAAATTAAAAAGGCTACAGTCATAGTCTAATTATTTTTAGAAGCTAATGATACAACTTATTGTCATTAGCTTTTCTTATTTGCTTAAACGAACTTGAAAACGAATAAGTAATAATTGAATTTGACATATTAATATTAACTCGCTTAGGAGGTGATTATATAAAAGTGCCAAAAGAAAAAGGGCAAGTACAACAAACTAATTCATTTAGCCCCTACATTAACATATTTAAGGATAATAAAGATATGATGGATAATATTTATCATGACGAAGAACTCTCTGTTGAACTAAGTGATGATACTAGTGCCATACTTTTACTAGAACAATATGGTGAAGAATCTTAACTATTTTTAAAGGAGTGGATATCATGGCGCTTTTGGAAATTAGTGTCGTTCCTGTGGGGACAAATACAGCTAGTTTCAGTTCTCATGTAAATAATGCCGTCAAAATTATCGAAGAAGAAGGATTAAACTATCAGCTTACTCCTACTTCCACTGTAATTGAAGGCAATATTGAGCAGTTAATGGATGTAGCCAAAAGAATCCATGAAAACTCAATTTCAGGTACAGAAAGGACTATTACTAATATAACTATCGATGACAGATTAGATAAGAATATTAATATCGATCGTCAAGTTAGTGTTGTAGAAAAAGCCCTACATTAGCATAAACGCAAAAAATCCTCCGTTGGGAGGATTTTTATATTAAATAGATGTGTAACCCTTATAAGCTATATATCATAATCTATATAAGAAAACAACATAAATTTCTATTAAGGAGGAGTATAAAAAATGGCTAATACTCAACAAGTACCGGGATATTATGATTTCTATTATCGTTCCGGTTTTGGCATTTTCTTTCTAGTTATCCTGCTACTTTTATTATTCCCCAGCTTCTGCGGCGGAAGATACTACTAAAAATAAATAGATGGGAAAAATATAAAGGACTCCTTGTGGTGAGGAGTCCTTTTTCATTATTATTAATTTTACGGAAAGATCCCTCTAATTTTCTTGGCACTGGCCACTCTATCCAAAGCAACAATATATGCTGCCATCCTTAAGGTAACTTTCTTATCAAGATGAACTTGCCATACTTCATCAAAAGCTTTTTTCATGATTTTATTCAGGGAAATATTAATATATTTTTCATCCCACATAAAGAATTGTGCATTTTGTACCCATTCAAAGTATGATACAACAACACCACCGGTATTAGCTAAGATATCAGGTACTGTAGGAATATTCCTTTTCTCCAGAATTTCATCTGCATCGCTGGTTGTAGGTCCATTAGCAGCTTCTACTATAATTTTCGCTTGCGTCTTTTTAGCAATATCTACTGTTATTTGATTTTGTAAAGCCGCCGGTATTAAAATATCCACATCTAAAGTTAATAATTCTTCATTTGTTATTTCTTTCATTCCCTCTTCATGATAACCCTTAAGTAAGTTCTTATTATTATCGGCATATTCTTTAGCCTTATTAATATCTATTCCCTTTTCATTATATAATCCACAGGAAACATCACTGATAGCAATAATTTTAAAGCCCTCTTCATTAAGCAGTTTTGCTGAAACGCTCCCCACTTTACCGAACCCTTGCACAGCTATTCTCAATTTGGATTTATCTAATCCCATTTTTTCAACTAGGTTTAATACAGTAAACATAACTCCCCGACCTGTTGCTTCCGCCCGTCCTAATGATCCTCCAATTTCTAAGGGTTTACCAGTAACTACTCCCGGTACTGCATATCCCTTAAACATACTATATGTATCCATTATCCAAGCCATAACCTGCGCATTAGTATTAACATCAGGAGCAGGGATATCTTTTTCTGGTCCTAATATAGGCAATATCATAGCTGTATATCGCCTGGTAAGTCTTTTTAATTCGCCCTCGCTCATTGTAGTAGGGTCACATTTGATAGCACCTTTAGCTCCACCATAGGGTATATTTACAACCGCACATTTCCAAGTCATCCAAGCTGCCAAAGCTTTAACTTCATCCAAATCTACATCATGGTGATATCTTATTCCCCCTTTGCATGGTCCTCTGGAACTACTGTGCTGTATCCTATACCCTGTAAATACCTCAGTATGTCCGTCATCCATTACAACTGGTACCGATACCGTAAGTTCTCGCTCCGGTGATCTTAAGCATACGTAATCATCATAAGTCAGCCCTAATTTCTCTGCCGCTTTATCTAGTACATTTAACATTGATTGATAAGGATTATACTTTTTCGACATATTAATCCTCCTCTTCCTCCCTCTGGCGAAGCTTCGCCAGACGAATATTAACCAAAATTTGTCTTGTACTTTGTATTCATTATACAGCATTTTGCAATATTTGTATATGTACTAAAGTCTCATTTTTAATTGTTATTCACAACAAATTGTTAACGATATTTTAACTTTTTTAATCAAGATATTTCTCATCTTTCAGCTATGATAAAAATAAAAACCCCTTAAAGGGACCCCAGGTCTTATCCTGGGAATCAACTACAAGAGGTTTGAATATATTTATCAATTATTTATAGAATCACTATTTAATTTTATATGCTACTTGAACCGTCACAAAGTATTCTGCATCTTTAGGCAATATGGGTGTTTCCGCTTTTTCTTTATTTGCTGTCTTCATCATTTGATAATCGAAGTATATAGGTCCTCTATCCATCTCTTTTTGTACGGAAAGTTGTTTAACTCCTATTATTTCTATACCCGCTGCTTTTGCCGCAGCATCTGCCTGTATACGGGCATCTACTACTGCTTTTTCAATAGCCTTATCTAATAATTGCTCCTTTCCTTCATCAGATAAGCTAAATTTTAAGTTACTTACTGATTCTGCATCATTATTTACAGCAGTGTCAGTGATCTTTCCTGCCTTGTCTAATTTCTTGGTAGTGATTTTTATCATGTTCTCGGCACGATATCCCACTAACTGTTGTTTACCATTATTATAATTATACTTAGGATTAAACCTTACATTTTGGGTTTCCAGTTCTTCTTTATCCAAACCTAACGCCAGTAAAGCATCAATAACCTTTTGGGTTTTTTGAGCATTGGTATCCTGGATATTCTTATCTTTTCCTTCCGTCACTACCGAAAATGTTAATTCTAAAGTATCCGGCTCCGTAGTTATCTTACCTACACCTGTGGTATTTATAACAGGCTCCTCTTGAACTGCTGATTGCACACCGCACCCTGCTCCTACTATTAGTAAACTAATCATCAGCATAGTAATTATTAAATATCTTTTCATCATGCTACACACCTCCTGGTTTTGTTAATACTACTGACGCATTATTAGCAAAATTTGTTCCTTGAAATTTACTTGTTATTTGATCAAAAAAAATTTAATTACCTTGGAACAAAAATCTGATTTATTCGTCTATAATTTTAGATACATAAGGGGGTATATATTAAAATGGATTTAAGGTTTCTGTCTCTTATTATATTGGCCATTGCACTAGTTCTACTTGTAGCAGCACTCCTTCAATGGCTTTGGAATATTACTATGCCTGATGTTTTTAATCTGAAAAAAATAACATATTGGCAGGCCTTTCGTCTCTTAATTATCGCAGGTATTTTGTTTGGAGGACCCCATATTGGTCACTAATTCCTGAATTAGTATATCTCAGGCAATAATCTGCTATGTTTTTAAGAATAGAATCTGCTCAAGTACAAATAATAGCGGTGATAAATCTGTAATATCTATTTCTTGACATAAATTGAATAATATTGTAAACTTCATGGTGTACTTAACTATGGTCCCATGTTATAATACAATTAAGTATATTAGTCCTGATTTGCGGAGCATAACAGTAAAATTGATATATAGAAGGTGAAAGTTATGATTAAGTTTAATGCTATTTTGATATTTTTAATAATCTCTTATGTTGTTAAACGTTTATACCTGGACACAAGTGCTCGCTAAAAATTCTTTTTAAAAATATCGAGTTCTTTTATCCTAGAAAATAATAACCTCATTTTATTGAGGTTATTTATTTTTTTTTGTAAAATAAAGTATTTATTATAAAATTAACTTGATTATTTGCTGTACCAATCTTATTATAGATTTACGTATATTCAAAATATACAACACTTTAATCAAGGAGGTTACAATTTTGAACTCTAATTCTTCATCACAAACTAAGCCACCTTCCCGGGAAGGCTTTAGCACAAACTTAGGTGTTATTGCTGCAACCCTGGGCTCAGCTGTAGGCTTGGGTAATATTTGGAAATTTCCTTATATGACAGGAGAAAACGGGGGTGCTGCATTTATTTTTGTTTATCTTATTTGTGTTTTTTTATGTGGTCTTCCTGTCATGATATCCGAACTTATTATCGGGCGTACAACCCATGCTAACGCCGTGGGAGCTTTTAAAAAATTAGCACCAAAACAACCCTGGTATATGATAGGTGTATCAGGTGCCCTCTGCGCTTTTTTGATCATGGCTTATTATTCTTGTGTTTCAGGTTGGGTATTCTCTTATATCTTTAAAGCAGCTTCCGGTGCTTTAACCACAACTGATCCTACAAAAACTACGGAGGTATTTACACAAGCTACTTCTACCATTTGGAGCCCCTTATTCTGGCAATGGCTCATATTATTCCTTACAGGGAGCATCATTGTTATGGGAGTTTCCAAAGGAATAGAACGAATTACCAAAACTTTAATGCCTATTCTTTTCGTCTTACTTTTAATCTGTGACATTCGAGCCCTAACTCTGCCCGGTGCTTCCGAAGGTCTTAAATTCCTTTTTAATCCCGATTTTTCTAAAATAACCGGTGGCGTAATACTAGCAGCCTTAGGGTTATCCTTCTTCAAACTTTCTGTAGGTATGGGAACAATGACAACCTACGGCAGTTACTTTAGAGATGATCAAAACATCCCTTCAACAGCTTTTAAAGTTATGATTTCCGATACAGTAGTTTCTATGATGGCAGGCATGGCTATCTTCCCAGCTGTATTTGCTTACGGAGTAAAAGCCGATGTTGGTCCTTCTCTACTTTTTATCACAATCCCTACTGTTTTTAGTTCTATGCCATTAGGTACTTTCTTTATGATCTTGTTCTTTCTTTTATCTTCCCTTGCTACCGTAGGTGCTATGATTTCCTTGATAGAAGTACCCGTAGCATACCTTTCCGAGGAACTAAAACTTACTCGTACTAAGGCAGCCATACTTACTGTTGTAGCAATTGCTCTGGTGGGATCAACTGCTACCCTGTCTTCCAGTGTACTTAAAGATACATTAATTGCAGGTAGAAACTTCTTCGATACTTATAGCTTCTTAACAGATAATATCCTCATGCCCGTAGGGGGATTATTTATAACTATATTTATTGCATGGAAATGGGGTAAGGAAAACATCCTGGAAAAAGGTTCAAACTATGGTCAATTAGATAATACATCTTTGCTTACAAACTTTTATCATATAGTTAAGTTTGTTACACCTATTGCCATAATTCTAGTTTTATTAAGTGGTTTTGGCGTTTTTTAAATAATTAGCAGCACGAACATTATAAATACAAGGACCTCTGGTGTAGCCCGGTAAAAAGCGGTTATCACTAGAGGTCCTTTTTTATCCGATAGCTAATTACCGCTAATACTCGCAGTATTAAGCTCAGCTCTACATACAGTAACACTAACGAACAGGTTCGTAAGTATTACTAGATTTCTACCCTTCAGTGGGAGTTTAAAACTCCTTCTGAAGGGTAGAAATCTGTTTATAACTCATTGATATAGCTTATAGAATTCTACTTTTGGGTAAAAATAAAAATACAAATCGTTATTGGTATTCTTTATGTACTCAAAGGAGGATTTATATGGTTGAGCTTACGTCCCTTCATTTTGTTTACTTAATAATGGTTATTATAGTCATTATTACTATGGCCTTGCGTAGAGACACTGTTCTCCCTTGTATTATAGGTTTATTTGTTATTGGTTTTACTTTCAGCGGCAAACTAGTTACCACCATACAAATTATGTTTAATGCTCTAAGTGCCGCAGGTAGTGAATTCTTGGGTATCATTATAGTTATTTCTTTAGTAGTTGCTATGTCTAAAGCTATGTCAGAAACAGGTATTGACGCTCTAATTGCTAAACCTGCTACAAAACTTATGGTTAATCCTGATATAGCTTTCTTTATTATGGGTTTTGGTATGCTTATAGTATCTTGGTTTGTATGGCCTTCTCCCGCTGTAGCTTTAGTCGGGGCCCTTTTTCTCCCTGTAGCCGTAAAAGCAGGACTACCCGCTATCGGTGCAGCTATAGCAATGAATTTATTTGGACACGGCATTGCCTTATCCAGTGACTGGATCATCCAAGGAGCTCCGGGAATTACTGCTAAACAAGCAGGGTTGCAAGATGCTACAATGATAACTTATCCAGGAACCCCTCTATATCTAATTATGGCCGTAGTTACAGTAGGACTAGCTTATATTAAGTTAAGAAAAGATTTGAAAAAAAATAAGAATAAATATTCTAAGGAAGCCCTTGCTTATAATGAACAAGAAACCGTTACTCCTAGCGCCACTGCAAAAATCTTTGCCTTTTTAATACCTTTAGTTTTTATTTTAGATGTTGTAGCTATGCTAGTCTTAGATCTCAAAGGCGGAGATGCCACAGCCCTAATTGGTGGTACAGCTCTGGTCATCATGTCCGTGATAGCTCTCGTTGAATTCAAAGGAGACTCTCTAGAGAAAGTTACCGACTTCGTCAGAGACGGATTCATGTTTGGCATTAAGATATTTGCTCCTGTAATAGTCATTGGAGCCTTCTTTTTTCTGGGTTCCGAAGGAACAGCCAAAGCGATTTTAGGAGAAAATGCTACTGGACTATTAACTGATATCGGGCTCTTTCTTTCCCAAAATACTCCCCTCTCTGCAACACCCGTTGCCTTTATCCAGATGTTAATTGGTGCCATCACCGGCTTAGATGGTTCCGGCTTTTCCGGTCTTCCTTTAGTCGGTTCTTTGGCCCAAACCTTTGGAACGGCTATAGACGGAAATATCGGAGTACTGGGGGCCTTGGGACAACTCTCAGCCATCTGGGTAGGAGGCGGAACTATTATACCCTGGGGACTTATTCCTGTAGCAGCTATATGTGGTGTAGAACCTATGGAAATGGCACGGAGAAATTTCTTCCCTGTAGTAATCGGCTTAATAGTAACCACCATAGTAGCAATCTTTATCATTTAAGCTAAAAAAATTTAACATTTTTTTATTACATTTTAACAATACATTATAAGTCATTTGTTATAATATATAATATAAACACTTCCTTTAATTTACAAAAAGAAGGTGGTACTATCGGAACGGCATTGTATTTAAATGAGGTAGTCTTTCGTAACACTCACCATGAAGTCATGTCTTTCGAAACTGTATTTCTGCGGATTATTGATTTTATCAAGGCTGATCCCACTGCTTCTTATCGCATTGCTATCGGTACTGACTCCCAAATACGCCACAAATCTTATTTTGTAACAGCTATTCTTGTGCATCGCGTAGGAAAAGGAGCTGTAGGATTTATAAAGGAAGTTGTTATTTCTCGCAATATCAAGTCTTTAAGAGAAAAAATAAGTTTAGAAACGGCACTTACCCAGGAAATAGCTTATATGTTCACACCACATCATATCGAACAAATCTACGAAGCCGTACTAAGCCAAGGCGATCAAACCCATTTAGATCTGGAAATACACCTTGATATAGGCCCTAACGGATCTACTAAAACTTTGATCAAAGAAATGGTTACTAGGGTAAGTGGGTTGGGCTTTGATGTAAAAATCAAACCCTATGCTACTGCTGCCAGTAGTCTGGCTAACAGATATACTAAATAACTATATCCCCTCTTTTAGTTTCATTTAATAAAGACCCTTACCTTTCTTAGGTAAGGGCCTTCTTTATTATACATTTTATACTATTTATTGTTCATTTCTAATTGCCTTAATAGGACTTAAACCTATAGCACGATGAGCCGGATATAAACCGGCTATAACACCGATTAGTGCGGAAAAAACTAAGGCAAATAAGCCTAGCCAGGGGGGAATCATGGAAATACCCGTACTTGCTTCGGCGGGGTCCATTCCTCCACCCATAAAGCCTTGGGTTAAATTATTTATTATATGGGATACCCCATAACTCAAACCCAAACCAAAAACACCACCAAAGAGGCCGATTAAACCAGCTTCAGTAATGAACATCATATATACATCGGAAAATGATGCTCCAATAACCTTCATAACACCTATTTCCCTTGTTCTTTCATAAATAGACATGATCATGGTATTGGTAATTCCTATGGCCGCTACTAAAAGGGTAATACCGCCTATTCCTCCTAGAATAGCCTGCATCTTGCGGGATGTTTCCTCTATCCCTTTTAAGTTATCAGCCATAGACCAGCAACGGTAACCTAAATCTTTTATTTTTTGGGATAAGTCACTAGTAACCTTAACATCTTCTGTGCTTACAAGTATATAGTCATAATCAAAAGGATCTCTTTTACTTACTCTCATTTTATCGCTGTTTCTTCCTCTATTGGGAGGTGTCCGTTGTTTCTTCGCTTGACTTCCTAATTCAAACTCCCGCATTTTTTTAATATCATCAATAGGGGCAAATGCGGAATAGGAGTTTTGATCTTCGTCTCCTTCCAAGATACCTACTACTGTAAAATTGAACATCTTCTTCTGATTTCTCTCATGGTTGCGTACTTCCATAGTGATGCGTTGATCCATCATTTCCTTAGGGTCCTGTTCTTCTTCCCGGGAACGATCTATCATCCCACCCTTTTCCATGCGTCGGATCATAGCTTCATCACGGAAGTTATTTATTACCTGGCTTCCTACCACAATAACGTTACGATCCCCGCTTTCTAGCAACCGTCCCTCAGAAGCTTCAAATTCTAAATCAGGCATGGCTTCCGGATCTATCCCAACTAAATCCAAACCTCCCACTTTGCGACCATATTTGGCATCACCCCAGGCATTATATGCGGGGGATACTGTTTTTACACCTTCTAATCCTTTTAGTTCTTCTATCGCTTCATCATTGAGACTTTTCCCATCTTTGAGAGGATTTCCTTCGTCATCATAAATCATACCCTTGGTTACACGGATCATGGTAAGACTTCCCCAGCGCTCCATATCCTGAGTTATACTAGCTTTCATTCCTATGCCTAAGGAAATCATTACTACGATAGATGTGGTACCGATAAGTACCCCCAAGGTGGTTAAAAAAGTACGCAACTTACGTCGCCACAAATTTCTCCGTGCTAGATTAAAAATATCTATTCTATTCATCGAAGAATTCCTCTTCCTTTTTCTTTTTCTTTAAGCGCCAAATATAGATGGCTTCAAATAGAATAACCATACCTAAGACAACATTAAAAGCTTTGGCCTTTAGTTTAGCAACGAAACTGGCTCCCGGATCCCCCGGCATATCTCCCATTCCGGGACCTCCCATGCCATCGGGGCCCATTTCTCCTTCACTTCCCGGAGGAGGAGTCGGTCTTTCTTCGATTTCGATAGTAAAAGGCTCTTCTACCATTACATCTTTATTGTTATTATCGATATATGTATAAACTAGTTTTCCTTCCAGAGTTCCCGGTTCCTGAGGTATGATGTCACCTTGGAAGTAATCACTGATTCCAATATCAAAAGTGCCTACGTAATATGTAGCATTCTGTTTTTCAAACTCACCTTCCAGTTGCACCATAAAATTGCCCAGGGCTACCTTACCTACGTTAACAAACTCTGACATGACAGGGATAGGTTCCCCTACAAAACCGGTAGTGGGTACATCCATGGATAAAACTTCTAATTTACACTCCTGGGTAACAGGAATATTTACAAGTTCTTCCGTATTTAAAGGTGTCCCCGTTTTATCTTCATACTTTATCTTAACAGGGACTATATAAGTTTTTGCGGCGGCATTAGGATCAACATATAAATCAATATCTTTTTCCACAACGGTCTTGCCGGGTATATGATCTAAATAAAAGCTGTTACTGCTGTCAACAGGAGAAAAAACAGTACCGCCTCTACGAACTCCTCCACTAACGGAGTCATCTTCAATTTCTATCACATCTAAAGAAATCTTAACGTTCCTCACATCTCGTTTATTGGTATTCTCAATGAATAACTTTAAGGTTACAGTATTACCTGCTAAAACCCGCTCCGCCGATAAGGTATATTTATTTACAATTACTAAAGGTTCCGCACCTACACCTATATCATCAG
>JAHDSB010000174.1 GCA_018433015.1 Clostridia bacterium
ACAAGTTGATTATAGCTGGGAATTAGTAAGGACTTGCATAAAATTATTTATTATGCGGGCGGTAATACCCCAAATAACGTAGCCTCGGTAAAAGTAAAAATATACCGGATATTTTCCTTTCCGCCATTTATACTCTTTTCCCTCAGGGATTAAGGCGAAGGGAAAGTCTGATTTAGGAGTAATATTAATTTGTACATAATGAACTTGAGGTTTTGTTGAGAGAAAAAAAGCTAAGGGAACAGAGAATACTTTTTCAACTTCCCCGGGATCAGGTTGTAATGACAATGTAGGGGGCAGGTATCCAACGAAGGGATGGATCACTAGTCCATGGGGAGTTATGAGAGTATCCAGGGGACCTAGTAAGTCTATTTCTGTACAGTCAATTCCTAGTTCTTCAGAGGTTTCCCTGAGGGCAGTTTCTTCAGGTGTTTCCTTATTTTCCATGTGTCCGCCGGGAAAACATATTTCCCCTGGTTGAGTTGTTAATTTATTTGAACGTACCTCAAAAAGGAGGGAAAGTTCATTTTTGTAAGTAATCAAGGGCAGTAGTAGGGCTGTATCTGTAAGGGGCTGATCTCTTAAGATACCTACCTTCTTATTTGTAAGAATATCTTTTATATTTTCCAACATAAGTTATTCCTTCCTTTAGAATTTAATCAGTATCTATTCTATTTTAACAAATATGTAGTAGTATTTAAGTATTTTTGATATTTAGAAAAATTAGGTATAAAAAAATGGAAAAATAACAATGCTATAGATATATTAGATTAATGTTAAAGGAGTGGAATCAGTGGATACAATTGCTCTTATCCTCGTTATTGTTGGTGCTTTAAACTGGGGTTTAATCGGTCTGTTTAATTTTGATTTAGTAGCTACCATCTTTGGTGGCCAGACTGCTCTGTTAAGCAGAATAGTTTATTCCTTAGTAGGACTAGCCGGGCTATACTCCATTACTTTCTTAATGGGAAATAAGTTAACGGCTCGCAGAGAAAAATAAAAAGTGAAGAATAAATAAACTAAAAAGACCGCTAATATATTTTTCTATATAGCGGTCTTTTGCATTTTACTATATTAGTAAAGGGAAATAAGGATTGTGTAGAACATTACTGCTAGATAATGATAGAATAAGAAGGAGATCAGAATAAAAGTCTAATGGTATTAAGTCAAGAGGACAAAAACGAAAGAAAGAGTAAAAAAAGCCGGCTTAACAAGTTATTTGAGACCAAAAAGGCAACACTAAACCAAGCCCTGCCCCCTTGTTTTCAAAAACAGGGCTGCATTACGGGCAGAGAAATTAACTCTCTACCGGGATATAGAGGCGGTTGTCCTTCAGCAGTCGAAAG
>JAHDSB010000078.1 GCA_018433015.1 Clostridia bacterium
CTACCACCGCCGCCTCCTCCGCCAGAGGAGCCAAAATATGTTCCTTCTTTCAGAACTTTATTATTGACTTTAGCAGTAAAGCCTTTAGCTACGACTGTCTTTTGAGGTTTTTTCTCAATTACTACACCATTAGTATATATATTAGCTGTTTTTATTTTTCCCTTACCTTTGATTTCTGCTTTTGCATACAGATTTAATGTTTCTATTTCACCATTTTTATCTAATTCGATAACTTTTCCAGGATCTTTAACTTCTACAGCAGCAAAATTTCCATCTAATATTACATTTTCATTTACTCTTACTCTTCTAATATTTGTTGATCCTTTAGAAACTAATTTAACAGCTTTATTAACGATTACTCCATTCAAAGAACAATCATATAAGTAAATGCTGTCTGTTCCACCTTTTATGTAGGTATCTCCAATAACTTCAACATTTCTTAAAGTTACTTCTCCCTCACCAATACCATCAGCTAAGATTAAATTTCCAGTAATCTTTGTATTCTGTAGAGTAGCATAACTATTATTAATAGTAGCATTTCCAGAGATAGTATTTAATCCTTCCTCAGGACCGTTTACACCATCTACTGTATATAAATTACCTACCACCCTATCCAGAGTTGCTATAGCTTCAGCCCTAGTAATACTCTTGGAAGGCTGAAAACTCTTATCAGGATAGCCATTCATAAACCCTTTAGTGGAAATAGAAGCTATAGCATTTTTACTCCACTGGGGCATGCTATCCTTATCACTAAAGCTCTTAAGTACGGCCTCTAATTTATCGCATTCTTCCATGCCTAGCAGCTTAGAAATAATCGCTGCTACTTCTTGGCGCGAAATAGAATTATTGGGTTTCATGGTTCCATCTTGATAACCAGAAATATATCCTGCTGCTTTTGCCTTGCAGAATTCATTGTAGAACCAATCTGTTAATTGTACATCTGAAGAACTAACAGTTTCAGATTTATTCATCCCAAAAGCTCTATTGATTAATGTAATAAACTCAGCTCTTGTAATAGTCTTATTGGGTATAAAGTTACCATCTTGATATCCTTTAGCTAATCCTCTTTCCACCCAATTAGTTATTTGATTCTCGGCCCAATGTCCCTTAATATCTAAAGGACCAGGTACATTGCTTGAATCTGTATCTTGGGCTAATACAGCAGCTGGCATAACTATACTAAATAGAAAGCACAGCAATACAACTAAAGCTATGTACTTTTTTTCTCGTTGTTCTTTCATTAATTAATTTACCTCCCTTTGGATTATGTTTTAAAGTCATAGTAAGACAGATACTCTTATATAACTTCCACCCCCATTTTTTAACATTTTTCACAAAAAAAACCGGTACTAAGATTCTACTAGAACCTTGTACCGGTTTGTTGTCTAACTAAATAAATATCTATTTATTCAACCAACCAAAAAACTTAAACTAATGCACTGCAATATTTCTTATCTTCAAAAGATAATAAATATTACCTTGCCATATATTATTGTTTAAATTTTTCTTCTATATTTTTATCACATATAAAACAAACATACCTAATGTCTTCTTTAATATTTATTTTAACTAAAAAATCCAAAACCTCAACACCTAAAATGTTTTTTATGAGGTCCTTGTACTTATTATAAGACACTTTAAATATATTATATTCTAAATCTTTAACCTTTTCCATACCATTTTCTAATTGAAGTATTTGCTTTTCAGCTGTTAAAAGCCCATCTCTGACCTCCATTATAATGTAGTTTTTAGCAATAGAAATATATATATTACTAGGACCTTTCCCTACTATTTCTTTAAATAATTGTGACATTTTTTCTTTAATCAACGCTTCCGCTTGACCCTTTGTCAAGATATTCTCCTCCTCAATTAATACTCCTCCTTAAGTCCTATATTTTTACACACTTAAGTCCTATTAAGGCAATATTATACTTCTTTCTGGTCTACAGTAATCCTTTACAAAATTTCCGACATAATACGACATCTCTTTTAAAATCCATGTTATTTTTTCACCTAAAAATATAATTCATCTATCATTTTTAACTGTGTTATAAAATGATTTTATTATTTTTAATTTATCTATATATCGTTATATACAGCTATGTCGTTATTGTAAAAAGGTAAGAATTTATTTTATAAAGTGTGTATATATTGACAAATTGCCCTGAACTTAGAAAGGAACGAGAGAACCGAGGATAAAAAAAGATCTGTACCATTATGTACAGACCTTGCATATCTTTATTATTGTACTAATCATTTTCTAAAGTATGTCATGATTTTTGCATCTATTTTTTACTGGATCTTATGTAATTTAGCGCCATTTTACATTATCAATAGTAATTTTTGTTTTGCTTGAATCGTATCTAAATACATCATTCTCACAAACAGTATGGAATTTCTTTTTCTCTCCAGCATCTAATTTTTCTTCATTAACATGAATGTGCCCCAATGTATCTCCTCTACTATCATAGAAATAAATAGTAACATTAACATCTACTCTTTTATCATTACCATTTTTGATAGTTCCTTCTACTGAGGAGCGATCACTTAACATATCACTTACCTGAAGGTTGGAGATAGAGATTAGGTCTTCATCAGGTGGTATCAACTTTTCGGGAATCTTTTTGGTGATTTTTACTGTTTTAGTTTCATTGTCCCATTCTGTTTCTGCATCCAAAGCATCAGCTACTACCTGCAAAGGCACCATAGCTTGGCCGTTCATTACGATAGCAGGAACACTATCCGGTATTACTTCCTCACCATCCACCATAAGCTTTACAGTTGGATAACCGCAATAGTTTGCTAAGCCATTTACAGCAGTAAATCCCAGCAAGAAAACAGATAACAAAAGGATACTCAGGATAGTAACTTTACGCAAAATTCTCCCTCCTTAATCATAGTTACTTCATTATATCATATTGGACATGATAATAAATTAGAATCTAAATTGACAATTTCCTTCTTGATCTTTATAATTTATATGTATTTGTTTTTGCTGGTGTAGCTCAGTGGTAGAGCAGCTGATTCGTAATCAGCAGGTCGTGCGTTCAAATCGCATCACCAGCTCCATAGCGAAAAATCACTAGAAACCTTGATATATCAAGGTTTTTTTATTTTGCCCAAAAAAGCAGTTGATTCCCATTTTAGGGGGTTTAAACGGGTCTCTTTGTAATTTTTGGAAGTAATAATAATAATAAAATTTACCCGTTCCTTCTTCTCTGCAAATTATCCAAAGGCGAATATAGCTTATGTTTTTTTGTAGTGTAAGCTGAAGCCAAATGTGAATAACGTCGTACCATTTCTAAAGATGTATGTCCTAGTATCTGCTGTAAGCTAAAGATATCTCCTCCATTCATTAGATACTTTGTAGCAAAGGTATGCCTGAGAATATGGGGGTGTAACCTATCTATTTTTGTCTTTTTTCTCAGCCTAGCAAAGAACATCTTTAAAGCGTTGCTACTCATGGCCTTACATTCCTTATCTAAAAATAATCTCTTTGTCTCATATATAGGCATGGGACGATAGCAACTAATATATTTCAGTAAATGCTTTTTTGTATAAACTCCTAAGGGTACTATTCGTTCTTTTTGACCTTTTCCCAATACTTTTACAGCACCTTGAGCAATATGGACATTATCTGTCTCTAAGCTAATCACTTCATTTACTCTTAAACCACAATCAAGCATAAGAGAACAAATACAGTGATTTCTTAACCCCAGTTCTGTGGTAGTCTTAGTGCCTTTTAACACTGCGGTAATCTCATCATCCGATAATATTTCTATAGCTTTTTTTGTTGCTTTAGGTAACTTAAATCTAGTAGTGAAATTTTCTATATATCCTTCTTGATGCATCCAGCTCAGAAAAGCTCTTAATGCTCTTATATAAGTCTGTACGGAAACAGAAGTAATAGGTTTATCTATTGTAGGTTTAAAAGGATGACTTTGATAACGGGGCCGTTTTTTTATGGCAAACTGATATTTTTTCAAGTCAGTAAGCTGTATATCTTTCACTTTAATGTCTTTCCCTATAAACTCTGTGAAGTAGTTCAAAGACTTTTTATAAAATAATATAGTTCTGTCGGTGTTCCCTTTAAGCTCCTGGTCTATGAGGAATTGCTGAATGGCTGTTTTTAAATCTATGTCCAATTTTCTACCTCCATTAAACTGCAATATCTGCAAAACATTCATTCTCTTTAAGAGATTCTAACTTATTCAGCTTATCTTTTACCTTTTTGTCCCAATCATACATACCATGGTCAATCATAAAACCTAAACGTGTTGATATATCGTCCATAACTTCTGTATACTCTCTTATATAACACTGGACAGCATAACTTGTAGCATAGGCGGCTACTCCACGAATAGCAGTTTCTTGTTTAGCCGATTTATAATACATTCTTTGTAACTCTGTTATACCATTTTCTTCTAGGTCAAACTTTTGCTTTGTAATATACTCCCATTCCGATATCATAGTTTGTCTTGTTCTGTTTGTATCTGATGTTGGGTCCACTAGAGAGAACCATTCATTTGTGAGATATGACCATATATCATTTATACAAAAGAATAAATTCTCAACGGTGGATAATTCCCGGCCATTGGTAAAATGAAAGGTTTTAAAGGCTTCACGTCTAATTTGGAACTCCACGTTAAATACAGTTCCATCTTCTACTTTTATTCCAGCTTGAGGCCAGATTATATCCTGAAAAAATGTTTCTTTTACTACTGCTCTTTTATCTTTCATTTCTTTTATTTTGTCATATATCCTCAGCATGATATTGTTGCCAGAGCCTACAACAAGAGAAGTCATTTCGATATGAGGGCAACACTCAAAATCATATACAGGACGACATCTTTTTTTAGCTTTTGTGCGAATCTTAGAAAAGTCCTGAGTTGTGGGGAATATTTTAGTCAGATTTAAGCCTTGCACATGACATGCTAGGTCAACTCTTGATAGTTTAGATTCTGCATATACAAAGCCTAGCTTTTCTATAGTCTGTTTAACTATCTCCCAAGCTTTCCAGTAGCCATGTTTCCAGAGAAATACACTTCTCATAGATACTCTAATGGGACAGTTATTAGTCATCGGTTTTTTTGCTATATATATGTTAAAGCATTCCTCATTAACTAATACATAGGGATAGAATTTGACTCCGTAACTCTCAAAATTAAAGACTATGTCATTTACTTTTATCGGTATAAACGGAATTTCATCTTCCTGCATTTTCTCTTTCATTTCTTCTAAATCCATCAGGAATTCATGGTCTAACTTCCATTCGGTTACATCAATACCAGCTTCTAAAGTATCTATATTACAAATAGCTTTCATTATATTTTTCTCCTTTTCATTCTACTTTGTAATTCTGAGGGGGCGTGATACTTTTTTCGCCCCCTTTGGTCCTTTTTTCATATAAGGCAATTTTTTTAAATACCTCCCCATCATCCTGCTTGCTCCGCTTCACAGGACGAAGGGGAGGTATTTTTTTTTAAAATATTCGCCTTCTATTCAATTTTTTGAATAGCCAAAGCCAAACTACCTCGATTTTTATTTTTTTTATTTTTAAACTGCAATAAATTCATTTTTCTGTAGCAAGCCTTGTACTGTAACAATACTGGGCATGTCAGCAGTATCATATCTAAGATAACTAAAATATCTAGGTGACTTTTCTATACTCATACTATGGATACTCGAAGTAAACGCATTCATAGCTAACACATCAATATATCTTTCATCACGCTTTTTCACCATGTAGTATATTTCTGTTTGCATACGTAAGCGCACATCTACAAGACCGAGGAAATGAGTGGCCCAGATAAGGCCAGTATTCTGTTTACGTAAGTACGCGAGGAACCGGGAGAATATCTTATTATCTTTTGAACCGAAACTACGACTATCAAAACTAAACATAGCTTCATCAATAAGAAGAATCTTGAACTTTCTATCAAATGGAATCTCACTAAAATCTCTAATATGTACAAAATCTTCTACACTCATATTTGTATACACATCAGCACCAAGTCGCTGGAACTGACGACCTATATATACAAGGAAACTAGTCTTTCCTGCACCTTGCAATCCTACTACACCGTATATCATATCTAATCACCTAAATTCAGCTTCAAGCCTTTGAAATGTTGTTTGAGGGCCATAGCCTCAATGCACTTTTTAAAAGTTATACTTGATCTATTTTCTTTTTCTACACCCTTATAATCATCAATAAAACTACGTATTCTAGGCAAATTATACTTAGTATCAAAAAAACTAAGCATCGCATAAACCTTTTTCTGCTGAGACGTAAAATATGGAATAGTCTCAAAGAGAGCCTCTATATCATTTTTTCCACCAATCGTCATATATTCATTGAATACCTCAGACACTTTCTCAACGTTCAAATCATCAGCCATATATCACACCTCACTTCATCAATAAAACAATTATAAGTACCAAATTCAAAATATTTATCATCGTAAAAATATCCAAATCAGGTTTAAACAACTTTGAAAGCAACGCCTTTTCTATCATATACTTATCCGCATATATCGCCTCCGGCTGAATCGGGTTTAAATCACCGTCATAAGTACCTATATAACAAATCTTATTCTGACCATATCTAGTAAAACTAGATTCATCAACACCCAACTTAGACTTACGCTTAACAGCTTTTAAAGACCTACCAACATATGAACGGTCATTATCTACTACCAAAACATACACATTATCACTTCCTAAAAATATCTAAAGTACGAACCAAAAAATACACTAAAAGACAAACACCAGCAATCTTATATATCATCTGCAAATTCAAATACTCAGTAACCTGAACTTCCACAGTATCACCTACCAAAACATGCGAATCACCTTTCCAACAGCAAAAAAACCAACTTCTACAGCAAGCACGACAAGACAAAAATACAGCACCATTTCGGGCATATTATTCAAAAACATATCAACCATAATTATCTACCTCTAAAAATTTGTATTATATCCAAACAAATAAGCATAAACAAAGCACAAAAATTAAGCGTTAAGAGCTTATTAATATAATCAAAATACGGAATAAGAACATCAATCAAACTAGTAAAGTCAACAGTAGTCACTGTATTAGCAACCTCAGTTACAGCAGTATCCACAATATCACCTACTTATTAGGGGGGAACTATCCCCCCATTCTTAAAACAAATTAATGATAAATCTTACAATTCTAAATCCAAGCGCAATACCGACAATCAGCATAATCAAACCCATAAAAGGATTAACAGTATCATTGGCGGTACCTAAAACAGTACCAATGTCCATGCTGATATCAATCATTCCATCACCAGTTATAGTTCCACCAGGACCAGGATCATCACCAGAACTAGGGTCATCACCAGAACCAGTACCAGAGCCAGATTCATTTATAACAGACACACTTTGTGCATCAGAACAAACATCATCTTTAGAAAGAACACGCACAGATACAACATTAGTCTTATACGGCACATCAATCTTAGATAAACTAATACTAAACTTTCCAGTTGATTCATCATAAGTACTAGCATTAGCCCAAGAACGAGAATTTAATTTATATTCTACTTTAGCACCAACAGGCAACTTTGTAACAGTACCATCCACAACAACAGAATCATCATTAGCAGACATTTTATATTCAGTTTCAGATAACGTAAAATTAGGTTTTACAATAGTATGTATCTGACCACAAGAAACACGGTAATATGAATATGGTCCTACAGTAGAAATATCAAAATACTCAGTACCTTCAGGTTTATCAACATAAACTACATCAACATTACTAAATCCAACTTTCATATCTTTAGCAACCTTAACCTGACAACTTTGGCCCTTATCATCAAAAATCAAAATTTGACTTTGAAAATCCTCAATAGAGCTAAACGGACAAGTCTTACCCAAATTCTTATAAGATGATTCATTATAAAAGAATAATATACGTGTCAACAATTCACCATTTTTAGAAGAATATCTCAATGTACCACCGACAGCACCATCATGAACAGTAGCATCATGAACAAATGACATACCAGGCGGAATACCTGAACCTGGACCTTCAATACTACCCTTTATAACTTCAACTTTGAAATTTTTTGTAAATTCATCAGCAGTAAAACCCTCATATTCACCAGCAAAAACTGGATGAACCATAAACAAAGATACAAACATAATAATTAACATTGAAACATACTTTTTCACAATATCACCGCCATTCTAAAACAAACCAATAATAAAGCGTATAATACGGAACCCTAGAGCTAGACCAACGACGAGCATAATAATTCCCATAAATGAGCCTATAACACTATTTGAGTATCCGAATACTTGTCCAAGATCAAATGTAAAATCAAGACCAGCGGCAAACACTGGAGACGATACAAATAAACCAGCACCAGCAAGAGCTAGAGCTTGAGATCCACCTTTAGCCTTTTTTTTCAAACTCAAAAACCTTTTCTTCACAAAAAACACTCCTCTCAAAAAAACGGTAAAAATACAACCACAAACTCAACAAATCCTTTGACTATCTTAAAGAGTAGCATTATAGCAGATACATATAACAAAACCATTAAAACAGTCCATGCTGTCTCACCTATACAATACCGCGCATATCCTATATAGGTATTTATAGCCATTGTTTCAAAACCAAACGTATCCAACTTATCTGCAAGTTCATTAAAATAATCAGTTAACTTCAACAAAACATTAATAATATCACTCATAAAACTAACCTCTTCACCAGCTTAAAGCCGACAATAAAACTTAAAACATTAGTTACAGCACCAAATAATGTTGTTCCATAAACTTGAAAATGTAATATTTGATTTACACCACACATCACTCCTTTCTGCGGTATCGCTACAGCTGGTATTTTCGCAAAAAAAACTACATATTTAATCAATTTCCCAACATACGCAAATATAGCAATTAGCAACTTGCAAAATGCCGGAATCAAATCAAGGCTTAAAGTAGCTATGATTTTCAAAATATCCTTCAAAATATCAAGAGCAGCCTGGGCAAACTCAAGGACTGTATCAAAAAAAGAGTAGTCACTTGAATCATCACTAGCTAAAACAGGCACAGCAATTAACATCAGTATCAAAAACACAATACTGAACTTTTTCATTTTTCATCAAAGATATTTACTTGTTTTACAAACTTAGCCTTTACAGGCACAAGCTCTACACTTTTTCCTTTAGGTACCATAGCAAAATCAACATCATAAATAGCAGGCAATTTTGTACAATCGAATTGCAATTGTAAATCATATGAACCCTTTGATATTACTGACTTATGACCTCCTTCATCTTTAACAGGTAAAAAATAATGAATCTTTGAATTCTCGTAATGTTTCCCCTCAACATCACCATTAAAGCTTGACACATAGTGAACTAGGCATCTTTGTTGCATAAATAATCAATCCTTTCAGTTTTGTAAATTTTAAAATTGTTATAACAATTTAGACCAATTGTTCTTTGAATTGGTCTGTAGAGGGGGGTTATTAGCTTTTTCGGTTATCTACTACTTGCATGCATGTCAATGATGGCTTGTTTCTTCGTTTCTATTACGTTGGGTCGGGGTAACGGTGGGTGGGTCATTCCTTTGGGGCAGCCACCTCTAGGGCGCACTGGGGCTAAGCGCCCTCCTTGGGTCCTATATGGTCGGATAACGATAAGTTATCTTGTCATTGAGAACGTCATAATATACGTACATTTCGTTCAATTCGCAATCTATAATTCGTGTACCGCCTGGCAATATTGGGAAATCTATAATTGTCAGCTCTGTTGTATCAAAGTTTTCCTTTATCCAAGCCAGCACTTTGTCTTTGCTTGTTCTGTTTTCATTTACATTTTCTTTCACTTTTTCAGCAAGTTTAGTAGCCATCTTCGCAAACCCCCAAAAACATATTTTGATTAAATCGAACTCAATAATTCGATATACTCGAACTATCTAGTTTTATTATAGTTCAAGTATATCGAACTGTCAATGAAATAACGAAAAGTAATTCGATTTTCTCGTAATTTATTTGTTTATTTTATATAGTTGGATATAATTGAACTAGAAATAACGAAAAGGAGTTAGCTATGATAGGAGACAGACTTAAACTGCTTAGAAAAGAAAAAGGCTTAGAAGCACAACATATTGCTAAAAAAATTAATGTAGCTAAATCTACATATTCTGGATATGAAAATAATAAAAGTGTCCCCAACTATGAAATTTTAAAAAAACTAGCTGATGTATTTAACGTAACAACCGATTATCTACTAGAAAAAACTGACAGAAAAGAACTAGCTGTAATTGAAGGAGATAGTATTCCTCAAGAATTGCGAGATATAGGAATAGAGTATTTACAGGTAAATAAAGAGCTTAAAGAAAAAGGATTTTCCCCTGAAGATATTAGAGAATTAATTGGAACAATAGAAAAAATAAAAAAATAACAACCAATAAACAGGTTGCTATTTTTTTTTATAATTTTTATTCATGTAGATTTTACCTTTATATTTAAAGAGATAGATATTAAAATTTTTAAGCTTTACCATCGGGACCCCCTAGATTAGAAAAAGTATTAGATATGCTAGAACGTATGTTCGATGATTATTATATCACTAGTAGAAAATTATGGCAAATAACAAGGGAACAAATGTTCTTTTTTTCTTTCCAATCTAAACATAACGATAACTAGTAAACGGGTCTGTTTTGATAGAACACATGTTCGACATGATTCGTAATCAGCAGGCCGTGCGTTCAAATCGCATCACCAGCTCCATAGCGAAAAATCACTAGAAACCTTGATATATCAAGGTTTTTTTCTTTTTCCTAAAAAAATGATTGATTCCCATTTTAGGGGGTTTAAACGGGTCTCATTGTATTATTTAGATGTTTGAATGTAAATAGCTTTCTTTACAAAAAAAAAATTAATTATTATAA
>JAHDSB010000046.1 GCA_018433015.1 Clostridia bacterium
CTATGGCATTTCGACATATCAACTCATATTATAATCTTATTATGACATTACGTATAGTAATTATTTAACATATATTTAGTTATATAAAGGAACATGAAAAGACGTTGATCTCCAAGGGGATCAACGTCTTTTTAGTTTGTTTTGGTTCTTACCAAAGGAGTTTTGTTTAACTTTCACTGGGGAAATTTTATTCCCATTTTTGAGGGATTTAGTTTACCACTAATTATAGGTAGTCTAGTAACTTGCCATTATATCTTTAGCTGTTGGGGCAATTGTTATATTTCAATTCCTTATAGGTAGTCTAAAAAAATATATCATGTACTTAGAATTAAATAGAATTACTATTATATTAACCAGCTATAGTCCTGTCTGCAATCTACCATAGCGTTAACATAGACTGCATCACCTTTTATTTTATAGATAAGCATATATCGCTTATTAATTAGAAACTTTCGGTATTTTCCAGTCGATATCAAGGGATCAGCTAGCCACGGATTACGCTCTGGAAACTTCTCCAGAGACCTTGCCTTTTCATTAAATTCTTCAATAAGCCTTTCAGCAGCGACCTCACTGACCTGTGCCAGGAAACGAGCATGTAAAACCAACATTTGGGCCGTCTCATCAGAAATAACCACATTGTACTTTTTACTTTTCTTCTCCATCAAGTACCTCCTTGACGGCAACTTTCATCATATTAGATACTTCTTCAATGGAATACCCACTTTTGCCATTCAACCAACCTTCCTCAGCAGCAACAAGGGTTTCCCGCAAGCGTAACATACTTTCCCTTTTAGCAAATGCTTCAATATCCATAACAACCAAATCGCCCTCACCGTTTTTAGTCAAGTATACCGGTTCCCCTGACCGCTTACATAACTCAGAAATTTCATTGTAATTTTTACGGATTGCTGCAGACGGCTTGATGTGCGTCATGTGAATCACCTCACTTCATAGCAATATTATATTCTCATTGTATGCTTATTATACTATATTTTTTTCAATACCTCATAGGTAGTCTAGTAACCTCCTAATGGTCTATCATGCCTCGATTGTCAAGGCAGTTTCAATTCCTTATAGGTAGTCTAGTAACCCATTTCTTTTACTAATTCTTCGGGAGTTTTTACACCAGTTTCAATTCCTTATAGGTAGTCTAGTAACGAGAAATTCTGCATAAGACAAAAAGCTGTACTTATTAGGTTTCAATTCCTTATAGGTAGTCTAGTAACGAGAAATTCTGCATAAGACAAAAAGCTGTACTTATTAGGTTTCAATTCCTTATAGGTAGTCTAGTAACGCATAGCTTTATGATAAAGTCCTGTATCTTTTTCGTAGTTTCAATTCCTTATAGGTAGTCTAGTAACGTTGCTATGCCGCCTTTAGCGAAGGTATCGAATTCCTGTTTCAA
>JAHDSB010000116.1 GCA_018433015.1 Clostridia bacterium
GTACGTATATATGTCCTACTTGCCATTGCTACGATATTCAGGATTTTGCCGGGGGAAATTGTGGGGAGAGATTCAGGTGTTGGGATTCTTGTATGTTTTCTGAATTTACCCTGATGGCTCATGGTAATCCCCGAACTACGCAAAAGCAAAGGTTTAGGCAGCGGTTTATGCATAAACTTGTTTATTATCCTAATAATCATGGTAGTTATGCTTGTGTAGGATGCGGAAGGTGTATAGAAAAATGTCCGGTCAATATGAATATTGTAAAAGTTATTAAAAGATTAGGTGGTGAAGGCTAATGAGTTGCAGTTGTCATGGACATGTAGATCCCTTAGTGCCGGAGGTTGCAGTGATAGAGCACATTAGAAAGGATACACCTGATGTGACGACTTTTAGAATGGTAAAACCAGCAGGAGGTAAACCTTTTACTTCTTTGCCCGGGCAATGTGCCATGATATCAGTGCCTCCCCTGGGAGAAGCGATGTTTTCCATTACTTCTTCTCCCACAGAGGAAAATTTTTTAGAGCTTAGTATCAAAAAATGTGGAACTGTTACGGAATATTTGCATGGACTGGAAGCGGGAAGTGAAATTGGTATTCGCGGGCCTTACGGAAATAATTTCCCGGTAAATGATGAACTGAAAGGAAAAGATCTTCTCTTTATTGCAGGGGGTATAGGCTTAGCGCCGCTTCGTTCAGTGATAAATTATATTATGGATAAGCGTAACGACTATGGAAAGGTAGATATAGTGTATGGTGCTCGTACACCCGATGATCTTGTTCATAAAGAAGATATTTTTAATAATTGGCCTAACAGGCCCGCTACAAATGTATTTTTAACGGTAGATAGAGAATGTGAAGGATGGGACGGACATGTAGGCTTTGTTCCCCAATATATAAAGGAACTGGGACTTGATACTAACAAAGTGGTTTTAATATGCGGTCCTCCCATCATGATAAAATTCGTGCTCCAGGGATTAGAAGAGATAGGGTTTAAGAAGGAGCAGATTTATACGACTTTTGAGTTGAGAATGAAATGCGGTGTAGGAAAATGCGGTCGTTGTAACATCGGTGATAAATATGTCTGCAAAGATGGACCTGTATTTCGCCTAGATGAGATTCAAAGACTTCCTGATGAATATTAAGGGCAAAAAATAATACTTAGACATTCAAATATTCGAATATCTAAGTATAAGAAAATATCAGAAAATATCTTTATGTGATAAAGGAGGCGGATTGAATGTCGAACAAGGAAATGGTCGATATCTATATATTGGGAAAAAAATATACAGTACCTGCTAGTTTAACGATTATGGACTCCATGGAATATGCAGGATATCAATTAAAAAGAGGTTGTGGATGTAGAGCCGGGTTTTGTGGGGCTTGTGCAACTATCTACAGAATTAAAGGAGAAAAAGAATTAAAAGTAAGCCTGGCCTGTCAAACGAAGGTTGAGGATGGCATGTATCTTACCCAGATTCCCTTTTTCCCGGGAGATAAAAAAATATATGATATCAATAAATTAGAAGCGAATGCTGATACCATGGCACAGCTTTATCCTGAAATATATAGCTGTATTGGCTGTAATTCCTGTACGAAAGGGTGTCCTCAGGACCTTAATGTCATGCAATATATCGCCTATGCTCAAAGGGGAGAACTGGAAAAATGTGCAGAAGAGTCTTTTAACTGTGTGATGTGTGGAATTTGTGCTTCAAGATGTCCTGCCGGTATAACTCATTATCAGGTAGGAATTTTAGCAAGACGTCTTAATGGAAAATACATTGCACCTCCTACAGAACATTTGCACAAAAGAGTAGCAGAGATACAAGAAGGCAAGCATGATGCTTCCTTGAAAGAATTAATGAGTAAAAATACTGATGAATTAAAAGAGCTCTATAATTCACGAGATATTGAAAAATAATTAATTTTTTACTGAGGAGGTATGGAAATGTATACAGCTCAAATTAGGGAGCTCATTAAGAAAGTAGAAGCTACACGGTCGGCGAGATTAGGTTCTGATTTCCCTAGAATGACTCCTGAACAGCGTGAAGAAGTTTTAAAGGAGTATCATCCTGATTATAAAGAAAAGGGTTTTAGAAAGTTGAGAATAGGAGTAAACCAAGGGGATAAAGTTCCTTTAGAACTGGCAGATGTGCTTGAGGTTAAGAGTAGGTTAGGAAATATCGAACTAGACTTAAATAAAGTACATTATGATGTAGATGTGCTCATCATTGGCGGAGGTGGGGCCGGTGCTTCTGCAGCCCTGGAAGCTCACCAAAAAGGAGCCAATGTATTAATTGCTACTAAATTACGTTTTGGTGATGCCAATACTATGATGGCTCAAGGTGGAATTCAGGCTGCAGATAAGCCTGAGGATTCTCCGGCCCAGCACTATCTTGACGTAATGGGCGGAGGGCATTATTCTAATAAAAAAGAGCTTGTCCAGGCCTTAGTAAAAGATGCGCCGGATGTGATTAAATGGCTAAATGATTTGGGCATGATGTTTGATAAAGAAGAGGACGGAACAATGGTTACCACCCATGGAGGAGGAACTTCCCGCAAGAGGATGCATGCTGCTGCAGACTATACAGGGGCGGAAATAATGCGGGTCCTCAGAGACGAGGTGCTCAATAGAGAAATCCCGGTAGTAGAGTTTTCTCCAGCTGTGGAACTTATCTTAGATAGTGATGGCAAAGCAGCGGGAGCCGTGTTATACAATGTAGAAACGGAAGAATATTTAATTGCCAAAGCTAAAACAGTTATTATCGCTACAGGTGGGGCAGGAAGACTTCATTATCAAGGTTTCCCTACTTCCAACCATTATGGTGCTACAGCAGATGGCCTGGTTATGGGATATAGGGCGGGAGCTGAATTAATCTTCGCCGATACAATTCAGTATCATCCTACAGGAGCAGCTTTTCCTCCCCAAATATTTGGTTCCTTAGTTACGGAAAAAGTTCGTAGTCTGGGAGCTACCCCTATTAATAGTGAAGGTGAGCAATTTGTTTTCCATCTGGAAACAAGAGACGTCGAGGCCTCGGCTATCATTAGAGAATGTCTGGGGAATAATAAAGGGATCGAAACTCCTACAGGTGTAAAATGTGTCTGGCTGGATACACCGCTAATTGAAATGATGCATGGTGAAGGTACTATTGAAAAGAGACTTCCTGCTATGTATACCATGTATAAAAAAGTAGGGATTGATATGAGAAAAGATCCAATTCTGATCTATCCTACCCTGCATTATCAAAACGGTGGTTTATTAATTGATGAACACGGTCAGACCAAGATAGAAAATCTTTATGTAGCAGGAGAAGCTGCAGGAGGGATTCATGGTAGAAATAGGTTGATGGGTAATTCTCTGCTAGATATTCTTGTCTACGGACGTCGGGCTGGAACCCATGCAGGTCAAAAGAGCAAAGATGTTGAAGTGAAAGAACTTAAGTTAGATCATGTGAACGCATATCATCAGAGCATGGAGGAAAATGGTATCCAGACTGATGAGACTTCTCCCATGATTCTGCCTCATTACACCCACGGCAGAGAATAACAAGATAAATAATTATATATAATGGAAAAAGAAAAGGCGCTTTTCTAGTAGGTGAAAACCTACCTGGAAACGCCTTTTTCTCTAAGTAATAGATACTAATATGTTAGGCTGGAGAAAAATGTATTATTGCCTTAGAACTTATAGAATGTTGAACACAATAGTAGTATAATAATTGGTAATTGAGACAAATAATACAATAAAATGACTGGAGGGTTATTATGTCTAGAAATATCAATACCATGTATTTTAGTGCTACCGGCACAACTAAAAAAGTAGTAACTCAGATCGCTGAAAAAATTTCAGAGTATTCGGACAGAAAGATTAGTATAAATAATATAGATTTTACTTTACCTGAAGTACGTAAAGAGCCGTCGGTTTTTACAAAAAAAGATGTTGTAGTTGTGGGAGTCCCGGTTTATGCAGGAAGAGTTCCTAATGTATTATTAAAATATTTTGCTACCTTAAAAGGGAATGAGGCTGTAGCAATTCCAGTAGTTGTTTATGGTAATAGGAATTATGATGATGCTTTAATAGAATTGAAAGATCTTCTTGAATTAAAGGGTTTTAAAGTAATTGCTGGAGGAGCTTTTATTGGGGAACATTCATTTTCAAAAACTCTAGCCCAAAACAGACCTGATGAAAAAGATTTGGCCATAGCACGTGATTTTGCTAAACAAATATTTAATAAAATAACAACAACAGAGGATGATATCCCTGCTATTGTTGTCAAAGGCAACAAACCTTATAGAAAATATTATATGCCTAAAGATGGAGAGGGCAATTCTATAGATATCAGAAAGGTTAAGCCCAAAACAAACAGCAACTGTATTGATTGTAAACTGTGTGTTAAGGCCTGTCCCATGGGCTCCATAGATCCTGAAGATGTGACCGAATATAAAGGAATTTGTATTAAATGTGGCGCTTGTATTAAAAAATGTCCCACTAATGCCAAATATTATGACGATAAAGACTATTTAAGGCATAAATATGAATTAGAAATGGAATGTACAGAGCGCAGAGAACCGGAATTATTTATCTAAATATTTTATTTAGGGTCAAAAAGTGATATAGTTGTTCTAAAACAAGCTTTTTCTTTACTATTAAATATAAAAGCTCAGGTGAATTATATGGAATATGTAATTGTAGCAATATTTATAGTTGGGGTATTTACATTGTTGAGTTCTCTTAATAACTTGCAGAGTCAAGTTTCTCGAATGAACGCTAGACTTTGTAAAATTGCTAAGCAAGTAGGAGTAGAAGAAAACATTGATAGTGAGTTACAAGATCTCATTGCTGAGGGCAAAAAAGTGGAAGCTGTTAAAAGGTTAAGAGAGTATTCAGGGATGGGGTTATTAGAAGCTAAACAGTATGTTGATAATCTAGCTAAATAGTGGATATGAAGACTTAGTAAAACAAGATAGACTAGTTGCTTAGTTTATCTTGTTTTTTACTGAATTTTGGAGTGAACAAATTGATGAAAAAATTATTAAAAGGTAATTTTGTTTTTTGCAATTTGCTAATAGTTTTCATTATAGGAGGATTAATAGGTTATTCAGCACTAACGGTAGAAAAACCGGAGTATCTTATCATCACGGTTGCAGGTGATTGTACTATAGGGAGCTATCCGGAGGTTATGCCGGGGAAATCGTTTATTGATGTATTAGAAAAAAACAATAATTCCTTTGAATACCCTTTTAAAAATACTACTAAATGGTTTCACCAGGATGATCTGACCATAGTAAATTTTGAAGGAACCTTAACTGAGGCTCAAGTACCGGCCCAGAAAAAATGGCGTTTTAAAGGACCGCAAGAATATGTAAATATTCTAAACAAAGCTGATATCGAAGCAGTAAACTTAGCTAACAATCATTCTTATGATTATCTTAAGGAAGGATATAAAGATACTATTGCTACCTTGGATAATGCAGGGGTTGGAGTGTTTGGCAATGGAGAGGTTTTTACAAAAGAAATTAGAGGAATCAGGGTTACTCTTTTAGGATATCAGGCCTTTAGTCAATCGGAAGTTATTTTTAAGAAAGTACAGCAAGATCTAGAAAAAGCAAGGAAAAATGGTGCTAAGGTGGTTATTTGTTCTTTCCATTGGGGTGTAGAATATCAGAATACGCCTACAAAATTTCAACAACGCTTAGGCAGGCATGCCATTGATGCAGGAGCAGATTTGGTTATTGGCCATCATCCCCACATTCTCCAAGGAATTGAAGAATACAAAGGTAGGTATATAGCTTATAGTCTGGGGAATTTTGTTTTTGGTGGCAACGAACTATTGACTGATCAAAAGCATAGAGATATTGACACTATTTTATTACAACAAGAGATAGAACTAGTTGATAAAGCTGTGGCCCGTATCAAATTAACTGTAGTACCCTTTCAAATATCCGGGGATAAGGAGTTTAATAATTATCAGCCCGTGCAAATGGCGGGGGCTGAAGCAATTAGAATTAGAGATAAACTATTGAAAATTAGTGAACCTCTACAATACGGAATAAAGGAATTGGAGATAGGAGGTTAGTAGAAAGGGAGGAGCAACTGTTGAATATTCAGATTTATGGTGTAAAGAAGTGTTTTGATACTAAAAAAGCTGAGCGCTATTTTAAAGAAAGAAAAATTAAATATCAATATATAGATTTATATAGATATGGATTGAGTAAAGGTGAATTTCAAAGTGTTAAAGCTGCAGTAGGCTTAAATAATTTAATTAATTGTGAAGCTAAGGAATATAAGCAATTAAACCTTCAACATATTGGAGGAAGCAGTGTACGGGAGGAGATACTTTTCAAGAATCCTAAGTTGTACAATTCTCCTATTGTTCGCAATGGCAAGCAAGCTACAGTAGGATATTGTCCTGAAATCTGGCAAGAGTGGGAGTAAGTGAAGGATTTATGAATTATTTAGATGCCAAAACCTTTTGCATAAGATACAATGTGATCAGGAGGTTGTTCGCCTATGAATAATGATAATTTTCAGGATAAAGTATTAAATTATTTGGCTAAGCTTACTCAGGATATCCATCAGTGAGAAACAAAAAAACATTCACTGAAGGAAGTTTCACTTTATCATAAAGCGTATTAAGTGAAGATATAACATATGGTTGATAGTGAGTGCGATGACCTTTGGTTGTGGCACTTTTTTTATTTGTTTTTACAAGGCATTGCGGACAGAGAGTATATATTTAGAGCGGTCTAAGGGGTTAACACCAATTCTTTCTCTTTCTGCTCCCATTTCTAAGGGGCAAGGTTGGTAACCTGCAAATTTAGTGGTCATAACTCCTTTTCCCGAAGAAATGATACCTAAAGTTGCAGGATAATCTAAGGAAGTAGCTACCGGAAGGGTTCCTTCTATAGTAAATAAATCATTATGAATAGTAGGATTTTCGAATTGTCCCCGCATTTGGATGACATCATTTAAGATTTTCCCGCTGATATTTTCAGGAGCAGTGATCTTAAAAGCAATCAAGGGTTCTAAGAGATTAGTGCCTATATTAGCCAGGCCTTTCATAAGGGCCATGGCAGTAGCCGCAGGAAAGTCGCCGGGGCGGGAGTGGACCACATGATCTTCTCCTTCAATAAAAGTTATCTTTAAGTCAGTAACTTTCCAGCCGTGAATTCCTTGCTGCAGTATTTTTTCCAGGTTATCTTTGATTTCCCTTTGATATTTTAATTTCACTTTCTCTGTTCTTACTTGGGATTCATAGATTAATCCGCTTCCTCTTGGTAATGGTTCAATTAAGAATTTGACAATGGCCCAGCAGGGTTTGGGCATCGTGTAGCGTTCTTCACCATATCCACTTGAAAGGGGAGTTTCTTGATATATAACAGAGGGAGAGCCAAAGGTGACCGCAATATTAAATCTTTCCTTAAGCATAGTTTCAATAATCTCCAGTTGAATTTTACCCATGATTTGAATTTGGATTTCTTTCTTTTCTTTGATCCAAATCATATTTAAAAGGGGATCTTCCTCTTGTAAAATGTTTAAGGCCTCTACTAAAGGAATATAATCTTCTTCTATTTGCGGATAGATTTTTAAAGTAAGGAGTGGTGTTGTTGTTGAGGGAAGCTGTGGTATATGAGTGGTACTTCCTAATATATCGTAAGTGCTGCAAGTTACTCCGCTAACCATTACTAACTCACCACTGGTGGCTGATTTAATGTCCACCGGTTTTTGCTTTATAATTTTTTTGATTATGGTTATTTTTTCTTTTTTATCTTTGTTAACATTATATATTTCATCTCTAGTTTCAATTTTCCCACTGAATACTTTTAAATGAGCAATTTTACCTAAGGTTTGGTGATAAGAAATCTTATAAACTAAGGCTGATAGGTCACTATCATCCAGATCCTCGGGACCTGGTAGGTAATTTACTATGCTATCTAGCAATTCGGTAATACCGATTCCTTTGAGGGCAGAACCGAATAAAACAGGATAAATATTGCCTTGCTTGGCTTGCTTAATTATCTCATTCCTTATCATAGGTATCGTCAAAGTACCTGCTAAATAATGCTCAAGAATATCTTCGTTATTATCACCCAATACTTCAATAATATCTTCTAGTAAGGTGTTATAACTTTCATCAGCTATTTCTTCAAATAAATTATTTACCTGAAATTCATCATTTGTTTGAGATACTATTTGTAGTGGTACAAGCTTATTTGAAAGCAGTTTTTTTATATCTTTCATAGTTTTACTGGGATCGGAACCAATGCGGTCAAGTTTGTTTACAAAAAAGATTGTAGGAGTATGTAGGTCTTTTAGAATTTTGAAATATACTTCTGTTTGAGGTTGGACACCTTCTACAGAAGACAACAAAACTACAGCACCGTCTAATATGCCGCTACTTCTTTCTACTTCTGCACTAAAATCAATGTGCCCGGGAGTATCAATGAGGTATATGGTAGTATCCTTCCAGTGAAGATCAACTTCTGTGGCTTTTACAGATATTCCTCGTTGCTTTTCTACAGCTAAAGAATCAGTATGGGTTGTTCCTTTATCAACACTGCCCAATGTTTTGCTAGAGCCGCTATGATAGAGCAGTTGCTCTGTTAAGGTTGTTTTACCGGCATCTACATGTGCAACTATGCCAATATTACGAATATTATTTTTTAGTGTCATTATATTTACTCCATAATTTTTATTTAAATCCTAAAACTAGTAGTTACATAATATATTGATATAGGTCTATTTTAAAGTAGGAGGTTATGATAGGCAAGGTGCAGGAAATATTTTGTATGTGTAGAATTTAATTGGTTAAAATTATACTTAAAAATCAGAAATATCTAACATTGCTTAAAGTTTATTATTGATTAAGGAAGGTGATTATGTGAGTTCACCATTTAATCATTTTATAGGTCAGCTTCCTCAGGAAGATTTTTTTGGTGTGAAAGTATATATGAGCGATAACATTGTTTTATTTAGACCGAAAACCTTCGTAATCAATGTGGAAACATTTTTTGAGGATTATCATTTTGCTTTGCTTACTTCTACACCACCACCGATTAAAATAGGAAAAAAAGAATATCACGTTGAAAACAGTAAGTTGCTAATATTTAACCCTGGTGATACCGTTACGTGTACTCAATATGTACCTACTCAAGAATATAGAGCTATAAGTATTAAAAAAAGCTTTTTTGAAAAAATTTTTGAGGAAGCTACAGGTAAGAGGAATATAATGTTTTCTCATATAAGCAGTAACTATACCAAAGAATTGTTAAATATAGTGCTAAACCTTCAATGTGAAGTAGAACATTTTAAAGAAGCTTGTCCCTTAATGATTCAAAGTATTAGTATACAAATGATAGTACAATTGTTGAGAGATATATGCAGCTATCCTTTTACAAATTATAAGAACTCCCTAATATATAATGATTATATAAAGAAAGCCATTGAATATATGGAAGCTTATTATAATGCTAATATAACTATAGAAGATATTTGTCATAATATCCATGTTAGCCCATATCATTTTATACGCATGTTTAAAGCCAATACAGGTAAGACCCCCCATAAATATTTGCTTAATATTAGACTGCTTAAAGCCAAAGAGATGATAGAAAAGGGTAACTGTTCAGTGGGGGAAGTTGCTAGGCTTAATGGATTTATTAATCCTGCTCATTTTTCATCTGTTTTTAAACAGGCTATAGGGATGCCACCCTCAAAATATAAAAAGAAGTATTACCCTTTATCATCCTAGAGGGAACAAATGAAATTACATTATATACTATTAAAAAGTGAGGGACCATTAAGGTACTCTCACTTTTTAATAATAATATTTTGCTTAACATGAGTATTAACCTAATAGCATTTCTTTTTACTCATATATTCTTGGATATAGTTTAAGGTCTCACCAAAACGTTGAAAATGGACGACTTCTCTTTCTCTTAAGAAGCGGAGTGCATCTGTTACACCCGGATCATCAGAAAGGTTTATTAGCCAATTATAGGTGGCTCGCGCCTTTTGCTCAGCTGCCATATCTTCTGTCAAGTCGGCGATAGGATCTCCTTTGGCTTGAATATAGGCTGCTGTCCAGGGGTTACCCACAGCATCTACATAGAAGAGGGCTCTATCATGATCTGCATAATGGCCTCCGAGACCGGCGGCTTTTAACTCTTCCACAGAAGCATCTTTAGTTAATTTATGGACTATTGTCCCTACGATTTCTAAATGAGCCAGCTCTTCGGTACCTATATCATTTAACACAGCTTTAGCTCGCTCTGTTGGCATGGAATAACGTTGATTTAAATAGCGCAGGGAAGCAGCCAGTTCACCATCAGGACCCCCGTACTGAGTTATAATCCATTTTGCTAAGCCCACATTTTTGCCGGATACTTTTACAGGATATTGTAATTTTTTTTCATAAACCCACATTTATCATCCCTCCTCCTATATATCCCAAGGCCAAGGCTGGTTGATCCAGCGCCAAGTTTTTCCTGTTTCGCTAGATAGCCCGAAATTTAATAAAGGTCCATAGCATTCTTCATATTTTTTCATGAGAACTAGTAGTTCAGCAGCTGCTTTATTGTAGTGCTCTAAAGCCTTAGTATCTTCGGGATGAGTATCTAAATATAGGTTCAGATCAAGAGCTACAAATTCTGTTTCTTGGATTCTTCTTAGTAGATTATGACGTTCTGTTTCAGCAGCCATAATGACCACCCTCCCATGGAAATCCAATTCTACAGGGCTGAGGTCCTTCGCAGGGACCATATTCTCCCTGGGGCTGATATAATTCAGGGAAAAGCGTACCTTTTTGTAACGCTTCCGCTGGAGAATAAACAACAGTATAGTACTGCCATGGTACATAGGCATGAGCTAGTCGGAAAGGGCCCTGTGGATAACCGGGTTCTACCGGATAAGAGGGATACTGAGGATACCCGGGTTGCTCATAGTAAGGAATTTGTGGGGGAGAGGGGGTTGGTCCCACAGGAGGGCAAGGTTTATGGGGTTTAGGACATTTATAGGGGCTATTTTTTAAAAGTTCATTATTTTGTGGAGATGTGGGATCTGGAACCACCTTAAAAGAATATTTTTCCAAAATACTCCCTCCTTATTTATTTATATTTTAGTATATGCCCAGGCTCCCTAAGATGTCCCAAATAACAGCAAAAAAAAAGCGACGGAGTCGCACAAGTTATTTCTTAAGTTTATTTTTACCAGTTTCTGAATGGTATGCTAGAACTTCTTTATATAATTTAGCATATCTAATTTTTCTCTGCTTTTTATAAGATTTATTAACACTTTCTATCAGCACTATACTCATAATTATTAAAATAAGGGCAAAGGGAAGACCTGTACTTATCACAGCGGTTTGTAAAGTAGATAGAACTTTTTCCCCGCCGATTAAGAGCAATATTATTGCTACAAGGCCTTCCATACAGGCCCAGAATACTCTCTGAGGAACAGGTGAATCTAATTTTCCCCCCGATGTGATTTTATCCACAACTAATGAGCCGGAATCACTTGATGTAACAAAAAAGAAGATGACAAGTATTGTACCAATTATTGATAAAACAACCTTTATTATGCTGGGTACTAGCGGTATACTAAGCAGATTAATCATTTCAAATAAAGCAACAGGTAAATTATCACTTACAACCTCAAAAAGTTTTCCACTAAATTGGTTGTTGATATGAATTGCAGTTCCTCCGAATACCGAAAGCCACATAAAGGATAAAAGGGAAGGAATTAGTAACACGGCGAAAACAAACTCTCTGACAGTCCTTCCTTTGGAAATTCTGGCAATGAACATTCCTACAAAGGGTGACCAGGAAATCCACCAGGAAAGATAAAATACAGACCAAGTACCTTGCCAGGTACTTTCATCCATTGATACATAAAAGGAAGAAACAATTAAATCATTAAAATATAAACCTAAAGAATTTGTAAATAATCTAATTATTTCTGTAGTTGGACCCAGGAGTAGAATAGCTAGCATAAATAGAGCAGCTATTTTAATATTAACTTCAGATAAAAATCTAACTCCCTTGTCTATTCCGGAAACCACAGACATGGTTGCAATAAAAGTAATTATGGCAATCAATATAATTTGGATAGTGGTGTTAAAGTTAATCCCAAATAAGTAATTGAGACCACTGTTAATCTGTTGAACTCCAAGACCTAAAGAAGTGGCAAGACCAAATAAACATGAAACTACAGCCAAAATATCTATTATATCACCTAGAAGCCCGAAAACTTTTTCTTTAAAAATAGGATAAAATACAGAACGTAGGGAAAGAGGTAACTTTTTGTTGTATGCAAAAAATGATAAAGATAAAGATATCAACGCATATATTCCCCAAGGGTGTAAGCCCCAGTGAAAATAGGTGGCTGCCAGGGCAGTAACACTTGTCTTTGCATTAGCATAAATAGGAGGAGGAACTTGATAATGGTATAAAGGTTCCCCTACAGCCCAGAACATTAAACCTATACCCATCCCTGCAGAGATGAGCATAGAGTACCAGGCAAAATTAGAAAATTCAGGTTCAGCATGAAAGCCACCGATTCTTACTCTACCCAATTTAGATAAAGCAAAAAATAAACAAACTAGAATAAAAAAGTTGCTGGATAAGATGAATAACCAATCTCCTTTGGAAATAATAACATCCTTTATACTTTCAAAAACTCGATTGGCTTGTTTTAAATCAAGCAAGGCATAAATAGAAAATAATAAAAGAAATAGACCGGCCCCCAGAGAAACTACGGGATTCATATCTAATCCATATTTAGTAAAATTCCTACTATATAATTTCTCTTCTAAGTGTTTACTAATATCATCTTGTGTCATGGATAACCCCTTGTTTAAAGTAGCATTTATGCTTTTTATTATTTGCTATTATCTTAGTGATTATAATAAAAAGAGGAGTATCTCCCATTGAATTTATAAATAGATATTAATCGAGATAAGGAATATTGTTGCTACTACTTGTGTTAAGATAGATGTGTGGTACAAGTTAGCTCATAAATGTTATAAGAGTTCAAATAGATTGTAAAAGTAACTACCGTGTACTGGTTTGTCAAAAGAGTCGAGGATGGGGAGAGGGTTTTTTTGCTTAAATTATTCACCCAGCTTGTCAGTACCCCATATTATATTGGGTAAGTATCCTAATATAATATGAGAGGAGATTCCTAATGCTTAATTCGGTATATAATTTTAGTTTTGAGTTATCTGATGAAACCGGTTTTCCTGATGGTTGGTTGAAATACTATGGTGATAGTAGTACAGTTTGGTCTCAGTCTTCAGAATTCGCTGTGAGTGGACAATATGCTATGAAGATTTATAATCCCACTTTTATGACAAATAGAACAGGTGTGTTGCTAGATAAAAGCATTAGTGTATATGAGCATCAAGTGTTCAAAGTAGGGGCATATTTTCGAACTGAAACTGCGGGTAAAGAATTGCGCATTTTGGTACATTTCTATGATAATAATAATACTCTTCTATTCTCTGAAATTTATAAATTTACTTCAACTACTGATATGGAACTATATTCAGCACTTTTAACTGTACCATCTGGTATAGCTTTAGATTACATTAAGATAGAAGTAGGTATGCATGATACAGGGACGGTCTGGATAGATAATGTTAGCGTAGTTGAATTATATCCAAGTTACTTTAAAATAACTTCAGATAATCAGTATTGTATGGTTAGCATGTCAGATGCTTATGCTGCTGCTTTAGGTTTATTGGAAGGAGAAACAGCTAGTAGTAGTTTAGGGGAAAAAAGTTCTATAAGTACAACTAATCTAGAGATTATAGGGGAATATAGTGCAGAACCCTCTGAGCCCGCTGGTGTTAGAGTTTTATCCTCGTCGTCCGATGATACAGCCGCAGGAAGTGGCGTGCAAAAAGTTAAACTAACATATTTAGATGCTAATTGGGTAGTCAAGAGCGAAGTTATAACATTAAATGGTACTACTCCCGTTCTTTCAGCAGCAACTGATATTCTTCATATTGAGGCTTTTGAAGCTATAGCGGTAGGATCACTAGGAGCTGCTCAAGGAAATATTGATTTGGAACATGCTAGCGGAACTGAAATTTATGCTCGCGTCAATACAGGGCAAAATAAATGGCTTATTGCTCGTACCCATGTGCCGGCCGGTAAAAAATTGATAGTTACTTCCTGGCATGGGGCTTCTTATGAAGGAGCCATAAAGTATTGTCTACAGTATGAAAAGGACAATACGGATATAGGAGGAAACAAAGTGTTAATCATTGCTGATCAAATGGTAGCAGATTTTAAAGATTCCTTTATACCACTCAATGTCCCTTTAATTGTTAGGGAAAAATGTCATGTGCAAATATCAGGTGTAACAGTACAATTTACTCCTGTGGGTATGGCAGGTTTTGGGCACAGTCTTCAATAATCAGGTGATACTTCCAGTGGGGAAAAATATTTGTAAAAAGGTGTTAGGAGAAAAGAAGGAAAAAGTTCCTTCTTTTCTCTTTTTAAAGTCATAAAGAAATTGACCAAAATTTAACATTGCTTTACAATAAGGGTGTGAGTAGCACATAATAAATTAAAAATTATTAATATTAAGATTTATAATCTGATTAAATAAATATTTAGGGGGCCTGGGGATGGAAAAAAAGGTAACAAACTTTAAAAGCTGCCTTAAAGCAATGCCTAATATTTTAGTTTCCTGTAGGAATGAGAAGGGAGAAGATAATGCTTTAGCAGTTGCTTATGCGTGTAACTGTAGTTATGATCCCCCCATGGTTATGGTGGGGATAGTTCCTAGTAGATATTCTTATCATATGGTGAAAGAAACGGGAGTTTTTGTTGTGAATTTAGTTCCAGAGGAATTAAAAAAAGAGTTTGTTTATTTGGGATCACATAGCGGCCGTGATGAAGATAAGTTAAAAGCCTTGGATATGAAAATAGGTGAAGGGGATAAAGTAAATGCTCCCGTACTTTTAGATTGCCCGGTAAATATAGAATGTACCGTTGTAGATTCTATTAAGACAGGCTCCCATGAAATGTTTGTGGGAAAAGTTGAATGCGTTCATGCCAAGGAAGAATTGATAATGGAAGATGGCAGTATTGATTATGCCAAAATAAATCTTTTGTAAATTAAACCTAACGGTGATGGAGTTCACCGGAAACTACCCTAATGGGTTAATGACTCCTGTTGCATACTAAAGGCGGCAGGAGTTTTTATGTTTAAAATAGATATGAATTTTAAAGCTCCTGCCTTAGATTAATAAGGAAGGAGCTTTTTATTGTCTGTGTTAAGTAAACAACAATTGATAACATTGTTAGATCAAATTGAGGAAAATATAGATGCTTTAGGAGTTCAATATATAGCAGAAAAAGAAAAATTAGCAATATTAGTTGACCGTTTAATTGAGGAAAGGTTTCATCTGGCTGTCTTAGGTCAATTTAAACGGGGAAAAAGCACATTGCTTAATGCTCTGTTAGGAGATGAAGTACTGCCTTCAGCAGTTTTACCTTTGACAGCAATTCCTACCTATCTCTTGTGGGCTGAAGAGTTAAGAGTCTGTATTAAATATATTGATGGTAGGAGAGACGAAGAGAAGATATTTTCAAATGTTAGGGAAATGAATGCTTTTCTCCGTGAGTATGTGACGGAAGAGGGTAATCCCCGCAATAAAAAGGGAGTTGCTTGTACGGAAGTATACTATCCCTCCCCCTTATTAAAAAGGGGAGTTGTGCTAATTGATACTCCCGGTATTGGGTCTACCCTCCGTCATAATACCCAAGTTACCCATAACATTTTAACAGAATGTGATGCTGCCTTATTTGTTATCTCTGCCGATCCCCCGGTTACCGAGCTGGAACTGGAGTTTTTAAAATTAGTAAAGAATAAGATCAAGCAGTTATTTTTTATTATCAACAAAATTGATTATTTAAATGAGCAGGAAAAAGATTCAGTTTTAGCTTTTTTTAAAGGAATTTTAGTTGAGGATGTAAATATAGACAATCCCCAAATACTATGTGTTTCGGCACGTCGGGGGTTAGAAGCAAAATTATCAAAGGATACTGAGAAATGGAAGAAAAGTGGCATGCATCACGTAAGCGATAATTTGGTAGATTTTCTATCCAAGGAAAAAGCTAAAGCCCATCAGAAGGCAGTTGCCAATAGAGGATATGATATTATTTCTGACGTGATTATGAGATTGAATATAAATATTAAATCGTTAGAAATGTCTCTTACAGAATTAGATAAGAGAATTAAGGCCTTTGAGGAAAAGTTAAGAGAAATAAAGGGAGAAAAATCCATCATAGCTGATATGTTGGAAGGAGATAAAAAGCGTACTAAAAAGTATCTTACAGATGAGGCAGACAAGCTCCGACTTAGAGCCGAGAGGCAAATTAAAGAGCTTATATGCGCTTATATTGAAGAGTTGTTTCCTGCTATAGATGAAGGTAAAATTCAAGGAAAACTGGATGATTTTATCCCTACCTTTTTTGAAAAAGAGTTAAGTGAAATGGCACAAAAGTTTAATACTCGTGTTGGAGAGGTCTTGAGTAAATATCAAGATAGAGTTGACGAGCTCATAGAAGCTATTAGAAAAACTGCGGCAGAATTATTCAAGATTCCCTACTATGCACCTAGTGCTAAAGAAATTTTTCAGATGAGGTATTTACCTTACTGGGTTAATAAAAAATATGGAGCCACCTTGAGTCCTATACCAAAAAGTCTAGTATATAGCCTTTTACCGTCACGGATTAAGAAGGCTAAGTTGACTAAGCAGTATAATGAGCAGGCTGAGATATTGGCCCGAAATAATGTGGAAAATTTGCGTTGGGCCATACTACAAAATACCAATGAAGCCTTTCGAAAATTCTCACATAATTTAGAAGAACGAATGGAGAAGACAATAGAGGCTACCCATGGAGCAATCACAGCTACTTATAATAAAAGGCTGGCAGAAAGTGAAGAAATTACTTCTGAGCTAGAAAAGTTGCAAGATGCAAGAAACCTTTTGAGTGGGTTACAAGAGCAGTTAAAAAAATATATTAGTTTGTAAGGAGAGGGGAGAGTATTTTGCAAAGTAAAATCGAAGCAGTAAAAGCCAGGGAGATCTTAGATTCACGAGGGAATCCTACAGTGGGTGTTTATCTAACTCTGGAAAATGGCATAAAGGTATCAGCATCAGTACCATCCGGAGCTTCCACAGGTGAGAATGAAGCCGTGGAACTCCGTGATGGTGATCAGAAACGGTATGGGGGAAAGGGAGTGTTAAAGGCTGTATCCCATGTAAATAATGTAATTTCTAAAGAATTAATAGGTCTAAGTCCCTTGGAACAGAGGAAAATTGATAATCTAATGATAGAACTAGATGGAACAGAGAATAAATGCAAATTAGGAGCTAATGCTATTTTGGGAGTTTCTATGGCTGTAGCCCGTGCAGCGGCAAAAGCTTCAGAACTTCCTTTATATACATATTTAGGGGGACCCAATGCCACCCGCCTTCCTGTTCCTATGATGAATATTTTGAATGGTGGAAAACATGCAGACAACAGTGTGGATTTTCAGGAGTTTATGATAATGCCACTTGGTGCACCTACTTTTGAAGAGGCCTTGCGTTATGGTACTGAAACGTTTCATGCTTTGAAAAAGATTCTCCAAAAACGAAATTACTCCACTGCTGTAGGTGATGAGGGCGGATTTGCTCCCAATTTAAAGAACAATGATGAAGCCTGTGAACTAATTGTTGTAGCTATTGAGACAGCAGGTTATGAACCTGGAAAAGATGTTGCTATTGCTTTGGATCCAGCGGCTAGTTCTTTTTATAAGCAGGGAATATATAGTTTAAGTAAATCGGGTCAAGGAGATAAAACTGTAGAAGAAATGAACCAGTTATATCAGCAATGGACCAAAAAATATCCTATAGTATCCATAGAAGATGGGCTGGCAGAAAATGATTGGGAGGGCTTTGCCAAACATACTGCTTTGCTGGGAGAGAAAATTCAAATTGTGGGTGATGATCTCTATGTTACTAACAAAAAATATATTGAAAGGGGAATAAAGGAGCAGAGCAGCAATGCAGTATTGATTAAACTCAACCAGATTGGTACAGTAACGGAAACTGTAGAAGCAATCGAATTGTGTAAGGAAGCAGGTTGGAATTATGTCATTTCCCATCGTAGTGGAGAAACAGAAGATACTTTTATTGCTGATTTTGCTGTAGCTATGGGAGGAGGGCAAATTAAAACTGGCTCTACTTGTCGAAGCGAACGTGTTTGTAAATATAACCGGCTGTTAGAAATTGAACAGGAATTAGGTGAGACAGCAGTTTTTTGCAAGCCTTTTTAAAGTGTTGATCATTATTTTAAAAAGGAGGCAATAAGCGCTATGCGAGAGACTGTAATTTTGTCTTCCAGTCCTGACTATTTTGTTACAAAAATAATTTTAGTGCTATTTTTCTTGTGCCTTATTGGAATGGTCTGTTTTCATTTCTTTTTTCTGTTTAAAATTAATAGAAAAGTAAATGAGAATGGAAAATTAATAGAGAAGCTTTTAGAAAACGAGCACAACTGTCAAGAAGTTGATAAGATATAAATAGAACCCTTGATAACTCTGAAAAGAGTATCAAGGGTTCTATTTATATTAAATTTTTACATCTTTATTCTGTGCAGAAAGATCTTATAAACAATTATATTTAGAATGATGATATAAATTAAGCCGATAAAATAATATTGGCTATAACTAAGCTGTAAGAGGCCTTCGCCTCTTATTAAGCTGCTGATTGCTTTAGCGGGCCAGAAACCAGGAGCAAAGGCAAAGAAAAATTCTTTTTTATCTATAAAGAACAAAGCAATAATAGGAAAGACAAGGATTACTCCGCTCCCTTTCATTACAGCAAATCCTTCAATTTTATTGTGAGCAAGAAAATTGATAAACAGTCCTGTCATAGGAGCGGCCAGGGAGGCTAAAAAAGATATGGCAATAATGTTTTCCAGAGGAAGAGAACCGATATTAGAGAACCACATTACAAAAATGCAAGCTATCCAGGAAAGGACAGTTACTGTAATCAGCCGAAAGGACAAGAACTGATGAATGCTAAGGGGTGTTACTTGTATAGAAGTTAAGATATTATCGTCCCGGTCATCTAACAGAGAAAAACCTATGATGGCTCCATAAATTTGAGGTGTCAGTAGTGTTAAACTAACTAAAATGAGATCGGCAAAAAGATCAATATTAAAGCCGCTAGATTCTGCAACCCAAGGTATAAGGTACCTTCCTACAACTCCGAAAAGGATAGGATAAAAGATCATAAAACTCATCATAGGGTCTCTCAACCACTTTTTAAATTCAGATGCTAGAAAGCTTCCATACATGATTAAACACCACCTCCTTTTACGGCATATTCATCAAATTTAAGCCTTACAAAAAGAAAAAGTAAGCTGCTACCCAGCAGTAAATAGAGAAGAGAAAGAAAGAGTTCCCAGTTAGCAAAGTTCCTTGTTGTGGCTTGCAGAAGAGTTAGGGAACTCTTGGTAGGGATAAGATAAAGGAGCTTCTTGGCTAAGAGATTTTTTATCAGGCCGGTTTGTTCCAGGATTACAGGTACCATAAAAATAAAGGCATACTTTACCATCCCCATTAACAGTTCAGTGAAATCTCGAGAATGGTAAGTAAGGAGAAAACCTATGAGGGAGTGAAAGAAAGAAATGAGTATCACTGCTCCTAAGAGTCCTATAATATTGATATTGATCTCTTTAAAAAATAAGGCATATAAATAGAGAATTGCTAAGGTCTCTAGATTTGAAAGGATATTGGCACAAGTTTTAGCTAAGATATAATCACTTTTACTGATAGGTGATACTAGTAAAGACTTTATTGTACCTTCTTGCTTCTCATAAAACATGGTTGCACCTACTAAAAGTATGGCCATGGAAGTGGTATCAATAAAGATTAAAAAAGGGAAAAATGCTGTTACATCTTGAATTTCCGTAAAATGCAGTACTCCGATCCAGATCAAAGAAAGTGCCAGGCTTGCGGCCAAAATGCCGTATTTTTTCATGCGTTCTATTTCTCCCAGGAGCAACACGATAAAGTTATGCATTATTTTCCACCCCTGTTACTTTAATAAAAATGTCATCAAGGTTTGTTTCGCCGCTGTGAATAGTGATAATCTTTTTAGTCTTAATGATGTTAAAAAATGCCTCGTTTGTACTGAGGGAATCCAAATCAAAAGAGTCTGTCTTAATTACTTCATCTTTATATTCAACTGCCACTTTTCTTTGTCCGTGCTTAAGTTTCAAATTTTTAGGTGTATCTATTTCCTTTATTTGTCCCTGGGCCATGAAGGCTACCCGATCACACAGTTCATCTACATCATTCATCAGGTGGGTAGTCAACAAAATAGTACCACCGTTATTTTTAAATTCTAAAATCATATTTTTAATAATGCGGGCATTCTTGGGATCAAGCCCATTGGTCGGTTCATCTAAAAAAAGCATTTGGGGATTGTTAAGCAGTGCTCGCACGAAATTAAGTCTTACTTTCATGCCTTTAGAATACTCGCTGATTTTTTTGTTTCTATCCTCATCAAGACCTACAAGTGTAAGCAATTTATCTATATCTGCAGGGGAACGATAGAGTTTCTTAAAGAAATTCAGATTTTCTAAGGCTGTAAGTTTAGAGAAATGAACAGGCATTTCAAAACCTACACCTATTTCTTGATAGTACTGTTTTCCGTAAGACTTTAAGTCTTTACCCTTGTATAATATTTCTCCGCTATATTTATCTAATAATTTAATCAAGATTCTTTGGGTTGTACTCTTGCCTACACCGCTGGGACCAAGGAGTCCAAAGATTTCTCCATCTTTAATAGAAAAAGAAATTCCTTTAATGGTATTATCCTTGTTTTTAGGATATTTAAAGGTTAGATTGTTCACCTGGAACATATACATTTCCTCTCTTCTCGATTGATCTTTTTAGTAATACTAGTTTGCTACATTGAGCTTATAAATAATTAGTATATAATAGAGAAATGTAAGTTAGAGGATGAACAATAGTTAATTTGAGAGGATTGTTATTATGGATAAAGTTTTAGTATTAGCAGAAAAACCTTCCGTGGGAAGAGATTTAGCCCGGGTTCTTAAATGTCATAAGAAAGGCAATGGCTACTTAGAAGGTGATAAATATATAGTTACCTGGGCTTTAGGCCATTTAGTTACCTTAGCCGATCCGGAAGCATATGATCAAAAATATAAAGCATGGAGGATAGAAGATTTACCCATGCTTCCTTCTGATATAAAGTTGGTTGTTATTAAGCAAAGTGGAAAACAATTTAATGCTGTTAAAACCCAGATGAATAGAAAAGATGTGAAAGAAATAGTTATAGCTACCGATGCCGGACGAGAAGGAGAGCTGGTAGCTAGATGGATAATTGAAAAAGCTCATGTAAAAAAGCCCCTTAAACGTTTGTGGATTTCTTCAGTCACGGATAAGGCTATCAAAGAAGGTTTTAAGAAGTTGAGAAATGGTAAGGATTATGAAAACCTTTATGCAGCAGCCCAAGCTCGTGCCGAGGCTGATTGGTATGTAGGTATTAACGCTACCCGGGCTTTAACTTGTCGACATAATGCCCAGCTTTCTTGTGGGAGGGTGCAAACTCCCACGATAGCCATAATTGCTAGCAGAGAAGAGGAAATAAAGAATTTCCAGCCCCAAACTTATTATGGAATTACTGCGCAAACCAAGGGTTTAAAGCTTACCTGGCAGGATAGTCAAACAAAAAATATGAGAACTTTTAATAAAGATAAATGTGACAAGGTGCTACAGTCCCTAAATAATAGGAATGCTGAGGTTATGGGAGTAGATAAAACATATAAAAAAAGCTTCGCTCCTCAGTTATATGATTTAACAGAGTTGCAAAGAGATGCCAATAAGCTTTACGGATTTTCCGCTAAGGAAACTCTGTCCATTATGCAAAGGTTATACGAACATCATAAGGTATTGACTTATCCCCGCACAGATTCTCGCTATATTTCTTCCGATGTTGTTGATACTTTGAAGGAGAGAGTTAAAGCTTGCAATGTCTATGTATATGCTAAATTCGCCCAAAGAGTTTTAAAGAATCCCATTAAGCCCCATAAATCCTTTGTGGATAACAGCAAGGTTTCGGATCACCATGCCATCATACCCACAGAGCAGCCAGCAGCTCTGGGAGCATTAAAGGACCAAGAAAGAAAAATATATGATTTAGTTGTTAAACGTTTCTTGGCTGTGTTGTATCCGCCCTTTGAATATGAACAGACAACAATACGAGCCAAAATTGGCGAGGAATTGTTTATAGCTAGGGGTAAAGTTATTGTCGCTGCAGGTTGGAAGGCAATTTATGAGAATAATTATGAGGAAGAAGAAGGAGATAATTTAGCGGAACAAATCTTACCCCAGATAAATAAAGGAGATACTTTGCCTATTTTAAAAGTAGTGCAGACTACAGGGGAAACTAAGCCACCGGAACCTTTTACTGAGGCCACTCTTCTTTCTGCTATGGAAAACCCCGCCAAATATATGAGCCAGAAAAATAAGGATTTAATTAAAACTTTAGATAAAACAGGGGGCTTGGGTACAGTAGCGACGAGGGCCGATATTATAGAAAAACTTTTTAATAATTTCTTTCTTGAAAAGCGGGGAAAGCATATCTTTATAACTTCTAAGGGTAAGCAGATTCTTGATTTAGTACCGGAAGGTTTGAAGTCCCCTGCTTTAACGGCCAAGTGGGAACAGAAGTTAGAAGCTATTTCTCAGGGAAAGCTAAATAAAAATAATTTTATTAAGGATATGAAGAATTATGCTAAAACTGCGGTAAACGAAATAAAAAATAGCGATAAGCAGTTTAGACATGATAATGTGACAGGTAATAAATGCCCCGAATGCGGTAAGCATATGTTAGAGGTTAACGGCAAGAAAGGAAAAATGCTTGTCTGCCAGGACAGAAAATGTGGTTATAGGAAAATGATTAGTAAAATAACTAATGCCAGATGCCCCAACTGTCACAAAAGGCTAGAGCTGCGAGGCGAAGGAGAAGGACAAGTATTTGTATGTCCTTGTGGTTATAGAGAAAAGCTGAGTACCTTTAATGAAAGAAAGAAAAAAGAAAAGAATAATATCTCTAAAAAGGATGTTTCAAGATATCTGCAGAAGCAAAAAAATAAAGGTGATGAGTTTAAGAATACTGCGTTAGCAGAAGCCCTAGCTAAGCTTAAACAAAAATAAAA
>JAHDSB010000003.1 GCA_018433015.1 Clostridia bacterium
GAAGTGCGTTTTAACAGTGAATGGCTAGCAAAACTCACTTTTGAAGAGGTTATCAAGCTTGCTGCAACTACTACCGTTGCTAGGATTTTGGAGCGTGATGACTTTCAAAATAGATATAACTCTCAAACACCTATCGGAATTCATGAGTTTTTCTATCCCCTAATGCAGGCATATGATTCTATTGAGCTCAAGGCAGATATAGAGTTAGGGGGAACTGATCAAACTTTTAATATTTTAATGGGCAGAACTCTACAAAAAACATTAGAACAAGAACAGCAGATTGCTATTTTTATGCCTATACTGGAAGGCTTAGACGGTGTAGAAAAAATGAGTAAAAGCCTGGGAAACTATATTGGCGTCAGTGAACCGGCAGAAGTAATGTTTAAAAAGGTCATGGAAATCCCTGACGATCTGATTATTAAATATTATGAACTTACTACGGACGAACATCCCGATGATATCGACAAAATCAAAATTGAACTGGACAATGGTACAAATCCTAGGGACATCAAATATCAGTTAGCTAAAATTATAACTTCCCTCTACCATACGCCGGAAAATGTAGAAAAAGCCAGGGAGTACTATGATGTGGCCTTCAGTAAAAAAGCCATCCCCACCAACATTCCGGAAATCTTAATTGATAGTGATAATGGAACAATTGCTGCTGTAATTCCTCAGCTAATAAAACTAGGTTTTGTGAAAAGCAAAAGTGAATTCATCCGTCTAATAAAACAGGGTGGAGTTCAGTTAAATGGTAATAAATTGACATTTGATGAAAAAGATAAAAAAATAACTTGCCATGATGTTTTGAAAATAGGCAAAAAACGTTTTGTAAAATTTGTTAATTAATACGCAAAAAAAGAGTTATCAGTTCTACACTGATAACTCTTTTTTATTTTACTTCATCCTTAACTACTACTTGTAGAAACTTTCTTACTTAATTTTTACTAACCGTTCATTAGGCGTAATTCCCGGGATACGTCCTCGTTTAGCAATAGATTTTCCGTTTACTTCTTTAATATCCATTGTCATATCTATAGCAGGCGCACCGGATATATAGCTACCTACACCAAAAGCATCTGCTCCGGCTTCCTTTAACAAAGTTATTCTTTCCGGAGTAATACCACCTGAAACAAAGATTTTTACATGCTGGTATCCAGCTAGGTCTAAACGCCCTCTTATTTCTCGGACTAATTCCGGAGTAACCCCTCCCCGCTCACTAGGGGTATCCAAACGTATTCCCTGCAAATCAGGGCCTAAGGCTTCTGCACAACGTAAAGCTTCCTCAGCTTCATCCTTAAAAGTATCTACTAATACTGTCCGAGGTTCTTGAGGCGGCATCACTTCATGATAAGCTCGGGCAACTTCTACCGAGTCGCCCATAATTAAAAATACCGTATGGGGAACGGTTCCTGCAGGCTCTATTCCCAGTAATTTGGCACCTAATATACAACTGGCACCATCAGCCCCGCCCACAACTGCAGCGCGTTCCATTACAGGTGCTACAGCCGGATGAACATGACGAGCCCCAAAACAGAGAACTTTGCTATCCCCTGCAGCCTCTTTGCTTTCTTTAGCTGCTGTTGCCCATCCACTGGAACTTGCTAATATGCCTAAAAGGGCAGTTTCATAAACTCCAAACTCACAGTATTTACCCGTTATACGCATTACAACTTCTTTTGCTTTAAAAGCTTGTCCTTCCTCTAAAGCCCAAACTTCTACAGAGCAATCTTTGAGCAAAGCCATAACTTCCGGAACCCCTACTAAAATGCCATCCCGGCGGGCAAATATTTCCGCAGTAACTACTGTATCAGCCAATCCCTTTTTAGCTAATATTTCTTGGGTCTTAACAAAATAGATATCAGTAGTCACTCCTTCCACAATTTCTTCATGCTGTGCGGAAAAAAGTCCTCGACCTTCTTTAATTTCCCACGCTTTCACCTGTTCCAAGGTTTTAAACTTATCTCTCATGACATTCCTCCTAGGCCATTTCTAGATACATTATTAACTGTAAATTTTTTTATATATTTGATAAGCGAAAAGCACCTTATCAATGTACTCCCTTGTTTCAGCAAAAGGAATCTGAGCAATATCTTGAAGTTCTCCTGTCCACGTTTTTTCATTTATCCACTTCTTAACTTTACTTTCTCCAGCATTATAGGCAGCTAACATTTTAGGCCAATCACTATCAAAAGTCTTATCTAAGTAAGCTAAATACCATATCCCCATAGGTATATTATATAAAGGATCATAAAGCTTTTCTTCATTATAATCGTCCAACTTCATTTGCTCCGCTATCCAAGAAGCCGTTTTAGGCATTATTTGCATCAAGCCTCGGGCTCCCGCTTGGGATTGGGCCCGGGAATAAAAACGACTTTCCGTTCTTATCAGGGCTGCCACTAAATAAGGATCCATTTTATATTCTTGGCTACATTTTACAATTACTTCTCTATGAGGAAAAGGATAGAACATCCTTAAAAACCACTTACTATTAATAAGTGAATATATCACAAGACCTATTATAATCAATAAAAGTATTTTCTGCCACCAGCGATATACCAAAACCCTGTCCTCCTAGTTGCTATTATAATGAAATTACTATGTTGTAACCGGATTAAATATGATTGTTAATTATTGCAAACATCTGCATTTTTCTTTCTTAAAGCATCTTACGCTGGTTAGCATTTTATACTAGTGACATTTGCAAATTTCATCCCATAATTCATCAACATTTTTCTTTGTTTCTGCCACTTCCCCACTATTATCTATGACCCTGTCTGCGTATTTTAATTTATCTTTTAGAGGCATTTGGCTTTTTAAACGTCCTTCCGCTGCTTCTCGAGAAATCTCATCCCGTTGCATTACTCGCTCTATCTGGATTTCCTCCGGTACTGCAACTAGCCACACTTCATCAACCAATGCTGTCATACCAGCTTCTATTAAGAGGGGGGCATCAACAATAACTACCGGTATATTTTTCTTTTTATATCCACGAATCATTTCTTTTGTACCCTGAATAATCTTAGGATGGAGAATACTATTTAATTCTTCTCTAGCCTGAGCTGAATTAAATACCAGGCTCCCCAACTTTTTCCGTTTTAACAGTCCTTGTTCATCTACTATATCTCTACCAAATGTAGTGATTATTTCCTCCCAAGCTTCCTTTTGGGGTTTAACTAATTCTCGGGCTAAAACATCAGCATCGATTATTACAGCCCCTAGGCTTTTTAGATACTGAGAAACGGTGCTTTTACCAGATGCTATTCCTCCTGTTAAACCAATAATAAGCACTATCGCAATATCTCCTTTCCCGCTGATTGTTCTAATAATATCCTTATCTTTATAAAGATGCAAGAACCTTTTTATCCTATTTCAACTACCCTAGCCTTAAATAGGAACAATAAGCAACTAATTAGAGTTGACATTTAGGGCAAAAAACAGTTCCCCGACCACTTACCACCTTTTTAACCAATGTTGTGCCACATCGTTTACATGGTTCCCCTGCCCGTTGATAGACGTTAAGGCGCGTTTGGTAAGAACCTTTTTCTCCTAATCCGTCCACATAATCACTAAAAGATGTCCCTCTATACTTGATACCTTCCTCCAGCTTTAGCTGAATTGCCTGATATAACTCTTCTATTTCATTTTTTGTGAGACTCTCTAAAGTCCTTTCCGGATTAATACCGGCTGTAAACATTATCTCATCAGCATAGATATTGCCAATACCTGCAATTTGTCGCTGGTCTAAAAGAAAAGTTTTTAGCTTTACTTTTTTATTTTTGATTGATTCCTGAAGTTTTTCAAAAGTAAATTCCGCACTTAAAGGTTCCGGCCCCAGAGTATATAGCCCCTTAATCTCTTGCCACTCTCCGGCAGGCACAAGATAGATTAAGCCAAATTTCCTAATATCAACAAAACGCAATTCTCTACCATTTCCTAAATGGAAGATAATATGGGTATGCTTAGCTATGCTAGTCCCCGGTTCACAAAGTATTAATTGACCCGTCATTCTTAAATGAATGATGAGATTGTAATTATCGCTTAAACAAAAGATTAAGTATTTGCCTCTGCGCTTTAACTCTTGAATTACTTTTCCCTGTAATATATCAACAAAACTCTGGGGATCCGGTGTTTTAACTATTCCCCCATAATAAAGCTCTACTTTAACAATCTTTTCACCTGATAGCACCTGTTCTAAGCTGCGTCTAACAGTTTCCACTTCCGGAAGTTCAGGCATACCTTTACCTCCCTTGTTCTTATACTTGTAAGGGCTTTAAATCATACCAATTGGGGCCGGCTTGTAAATCCACTTTTAATGGAACTGTCAGAGGATAAACATTACCCATGGTTTCACTTACTAACTTGCCAAAACTCTCTACTTTGTCTTCCGGCACATCAAAAATCAACTCATCATGGACTTGAAGTAACATAGTAATACCTGCATCTTCTTTATCAATGATTTCCTGGATTTTAAGCATAGCTAATTTTATGATATCCGCTGCACTGCCCTGGATGGGAGTATTCATAGCTGTGCGTTCGGCGAAACTGCGCAAATGATAATTACGACTTAAAATATCCGGTAAATAGCGACGTCTCTTCAAGAGAGTTGTAACATAGCCCTGTTCTCTGGCTTCGTTTACTATTGTATCGAGGTAGGTCTTTACTCCGTAATACCGCTTAAAATAATTATTTATATATTCTTTAGCTTCTTTGCGGGTAATACCCAGATCTCTACTGAGTCCGTAATCACTAATACCATAAACTATGCCAAAGTTTACTGCTTTAGCTGCCCTTCTCATCTCCTTATTTACTTCGGTCATAGGAATCTCAAAAACTTCCGCAGCCGTACGGGTATGAATGTCTTGATTCTTTTGAAAAGCTTCCCTTAGCACCTCATCATGGGCTATGTGGGCCAGTACCCTCAGCTCGATCTGAGAGTAATCAGCGGAAAGCAGCATATGACCGGGAGAGGCTAAAAAGGCTTTTCTAATGCGCCGCCCTTCCTCCATACGAATGGGAATGTTTTGCAGGTTAGGCTCTGTACTGGATAGTCGTCCCGTGGCTGTCACGGCCTGGTTAAATGTGGTATACACCTTTTTAGTTGCAGGGTCAATTATAGCCCGTAATCCATCTATATAAGTACTTTTAAGTTTAACTAATTGTCTGTACTCTAAAATAGTTGCAGCAATTTCATGCTCATGGGCTAAAAACTCTAACACTTCCGCATTAGTAGAATAACCTGTTTTTGTTTTCTTCCCTTGAGGTAAACCCAATTTCTCAAATAGTATAACTCCCAGTTGTTTAGGGGAATTAATATTAAATTCTTCCCCCGCTAAGGCATAAATACGTTTAGTCAGTTCCTCAATACGGCCCTCTAGTTCTTGGCCTATTTTTTCTAATACAGCCTCATCTAACTGCAAGCCTGTTTTTTCCATCACAGCTAATACTCGGGCCAGCGGGAGTTCCATATCTTTATATAAGTGCCATAACTCGTGCTGTTCCAGTTCTTCTTTTAACTGGGGAGCTAATTTTTCCATGCCCGCTAAAAGATAATAAATAAGGTCTGCTCCTTCTTGTTCCGGAGGAATAGTAAATTCTTCTTCTACTAAGGAAACCAAATCATTCTTAGCACGAGCAGGATGTAAAAGATAAGACATTAACATAATATCGTAACATGTTCCCTTTAACTTAATCCCGTACATATCTAAAACTAAATGTAAATGCTTTACATCATGGGTAGTTATGGTGACTGATTCCTTTTCCAAATAGGGCTTAAGACCTGCTAATAATTCCTTTCCCCCATCAGCGGTAATATCTACATATATAGGGTTTTGATTCGGTCCCTTAATACCTATCCCTGTTAACTTGAAACCACATACCCCTATTTTCTCTGTTTCCACATATAAACAGAGGTTATCTTGTATTGCTTTCAGATATTTATCAAGGCTGGAACTATCTTGTATTAACTCTCCTTGTCCCGTTATCTCTTGGGGATCAGCTTGATGTTCTGCTGACGAGAACATCTTTTTTCTCATGTTTTGCAGAATATTTTTAAACTCTAATTCTTTTAGCATTTCCATAACTTGAGGGTAATCAGGTTCTTCCATCTCACATTCAGCTATACCTGCAGTAAGTGGAACATTTTTATATATTGTAGCTAACTTCTTACTGAGAAGAGCTTGGTCTTTATACTCCTCTAACAATTTTCCCAGTTTTTTACCTTGAAAGTCGCTGCTGTGGTTTAAGACATTTTCCACATCTTTATATTCCCAGAGCAGTTTAAGGGCCGTCTTCTTACCTACCCCTGGTATTCCCGGTATATTGTCTGAAGCATCTCCCATCAGACCCTTTAAGTCAATTATTTGCTCAGGATTAAGTTGATATTTTTCCACTATTGCCTTCTCATCATATATCTCAAGTTGTGAGATACCTTTTTTAGTTAATAAAACTTTTGTTTTCTCCGATGCTAGCTGGAGTGCATCCTTATCTCCTGTAACAATCAAAGACTCAAGATTTTCTTCCTCTGCTAATTTAACAAGGGTTCCGATGATATCATCAGCCTCGTAATTTTCACATTCAAAAATAGCCACATTCATGGCTTTTAATAAATCTTTTAAGATGGGAAATTGTGTCCTTAATTCTTCAGGGGTTCCTTTACGCTGCCCCTTATAATCTGCATATTCTTTATGTCTAAAGACATACTTTCCTTTATCAAAGGCAACTGCTATATACTGAGGTTTTTCCTCATCAATAATTTTAAATAACATGTTACAAAAACCATATACAGCATTGGTAATAACTCCCTGTGAATTGGACAACATCGGTATTGCATAAAATGCCCTATTAGCTAAACTGTTGCCATCGATTACTATAAATTTACCCTCCACTATATTCACCCCAGTTTTCCATACTAGTATTTCCTAACTTTATTAAAAAAAAAGGTGCCTCTTTAACAAGCCTTATCGGCAGAGAAAAAAGGCTAATTACCCTAAATAAAAAAGTTCGGTGTACAGTTACTTTTATCCTGCACACCTCTTGATAATTTATCATTATTTACTTATTTCTTCTTTCCCATTTCTTATAATATCTAAAGCCACCATAACCTGCTATCAGTAACAATACTAGATAAGGTAGCGCTGCTCCGAGAAATTCTATAAACTTTCCAATACCGTATAAGATATTATTAATGGTCTTGATAAAGGCCTCTTGAGTTCTAAGCCAAACACCTTTCAGCCCGGTTGCGGATATTTGTTGAGTTGATGTCACTACTTGCTCTACATCTATTTCTATATTAGAAAAATCTACTCTATTATTAAGATACCGTAACCTTCCCTGTAACGATTCTAATTGAGCTCTAGTACTGGCTAATTCATTTTCAACTTCCAATATTTCGCTAAGCTTTCCGGCCTTGGTAAGAATATTTAAAAGCCGCTCTTCTTTAGTACGTAGAGCATTTAGGCGACTTTGTACATCTACATACTCTTCCGTTACATCATCAGTATAGATATTACGGTATTTTATTTTCCCTACCCCATCGATACCTGAAAGAAATGACTCAAAATCTTGTTGCGGTATCTTCACTTGTAAATGTCCGCTTGTAACATTCGAAGAATGGGACATCCTTACCGATTCATTTGCTACATAGCCTCCCAAATTATGAACTTGTTGTTTTATTAAGTCAACAGCTGAACCATAATCATCTACTTGCAGAGTAACATCAGCATTTTTAATTATTTTTCTTTCCACAACTCTAGCGCTATTTCCGGCCAGGGAGGCAGCTTTTTGTTTCATAGCTTCACCATTAGCAGTAAAGTTTATATCTCCTGCCTTATCCCCTTCCAAGGCCATCTCCTGTTTCAATTCTTCCTGAGGTTTAATACTATCATTAGTAAAACCTGAATCAGCTATAGAAAAAGACCTTGTTTTCGGCGCACTTTCCGTGGCCTCATCAGCACTTTTGGACAAAGGAGAACCCATTCTAAAAAATGAAGGCATTATTACTATTAATAAAATTAACGATATAGCAACCGGCACAGCTGCCGATGTTTTTAAATTTCCAAACCATTTTGATATAAGTCCGTTAATAGAGAATGATTTCTTTTGTTTATTATCAACTTCTTTTTCCAACTTTTCCCGTAGTTCCCTCCTAAAACTTGCAGGAGGAATAATTTCTTCCAGAGAGGAAAGCATGGCTATTGTCTGCTGTAAATCCTCTAATTCCTGCTGACATTCGGGACAACTTGCTAGATGTGTTTCCACAGCTTTCTTTTCTTCCTCAGAAAGCATGTTATCAAGATATGGTGATAAATTTTCTTTTACTTTACTACAATTCATTTCTTTCCCCCCCTTCTTATCCGTATAGACGCTGCGCCCTTTGATTTTGTTCCCTATCTAATAAAAGCTTATTTTTCAAATTATTTCTGGCTCTATTAATGCGTGATTTAACCGTTCCTAAAGAACACTGTAATTGTTCCGCAATTTCCTCATAAGAATATCCTTCTATATCACGTAATACTAAAGCCAAACGAAAATCCGGTGAAAGACTATTTATATACTTTTGAATTGTTTCTTGAAGCTCTTTCTTTTCATATAAATCAGAGGGTCCTGGATCTGAAGATGGAATTTGTTTTTGCACCTCTCCATCACCCAGGTTTATAGTCTCATCCAATGATTCAATAACTGCTCGTTTGCGTTTGCGCATTTCATCGCGACAAACATTTGTAACTATTCGACACATCCAGGTTTGAAAAGATGCTTCACCGCGAAAGTTTTTGATTGATTTAAAAGCCCTCATAAAAGCTTCTTGTGTCAGATCATCAGCGTCATCATAATTACCAATTAGTCTGTAAGCAATAGTATATATTTTACGTTCATAGCGTGAAACTAATTCTTCAAAAGCATCTATATCTCCATTGCGGCTTCTGGCCACTAATTCATCTTCCTGATACACAGCTTTGCTCCCTCCTCTCGCCATTCATATTCCTGACGAAATATCTAATTAAAAGTTCCTTAAATCTCAAATTATTTTACCATACATCATCTTACATTAGGATAGTCTTTTGAAAAAAGGGAAACATAACCTTAGAAAGGAGGGATGAGTAATATATTCGGGAAATGGCGTAACACAAAAAATATTTATTCTAAAGGATATTAAAAAACGCAAAGATTCCAGGAATCAGCTTAGAAAAAAAGGGGATCAAGCTCGTTAAATACTTTAACCTTTATTTTATAAGGAGGTCCAATAATGATGGACAAAAACAAGAAAAACTATGGAAAAAATTACAAAGAAGAAACAGCTACTGAACTGAGTGAAAACATCAAAAAACAAAATCTAAATAAAAACCGTTATGCCACTTCTCAAAGTTTAGGCCAAGAAGCAGCTAACGAAATGGGTGTAGATATGGCAACAGGCAAGAATTACCAACAATATGGTGCTAATCAAGAAAATAAACAAAACAACAAATATCAACAAGAAGTTTCTGAGGAATTAGGAACAAATAAAATGAAAAAAGGTTATAAATACGGCAACCCTAAGGAAAAAAGCTGAAACAACCCATCCTTTCAACCTTAGCCATTAAATAGAATCCTTGTTTTCTCTTAAAACAAACAGCAAGAGAATATACAAATTCTCTTGCCGTTTGTTTTTATTATAACTTAGGAGATAGCTGTTAGTTCTTAGTGGGAAATATTCCATACCTCGCTATAATATAGGATGTAACTAAACCATATGCTAAATAATATAAAATGTGAAAAAAAACTGTTGCAACTTCCTGCTTCAATTGAGGAACAATGCCTATAACAGGTATAATTAACCCCATACCGACTAATAGCATAAAACCTGCCAAAGCCAGTCCTTTTATATAATAAAAATCTTTACCCGAAAAACGTATAAAATAAGCTAAAAGAACTCCACCGGCAGCCCCTATAATAATGTGAACTATTATTCCGATAATAATTCCCAGTGGCGTATTGACCTGGCTCCAATCAATAAAAATAGCTGAAGAAACCTGTAGAGTAGTTATTCTGATCAAATTCAATTTTAGAAATAGCACAGATAATATGTGCATAGCACCTGTACCCAATGTGCCGGCAATAGTACCTAACGTTAATGTATCGCCCATGAAGCTCACTCCCTCAAGACTCCCATTTAGATTTTCAACCAATATTTATGCTTTTAATCCTATCATGTTATTTTTCCCTAGTATTTATACGATAGATAACTTTCCTACTATCATTACGGAATGAACACACTGGCAAAAAATATGTTGACACTCTATGATATCTCTGGTAAAATGAATTTTGCGTTATTAAATATGAATTGCCGCGGTGGCGGAATCGGCAGACGCAGTAGACTCAAAATCTACCGTTCGTAAGGACGTGGGGGTTCAAGTCCCTTCCGCGGCACCACAGAAAATTCAGCTCTGGAAGCATAGCTTCCAGAGCTTTTTTATAATGCCATAAAGCATTGCTTGACAATAAAAAGCAATAAAATGTGTCCTGATTCTATCGAAAAAGTAGAATTAGGACACATTTTATTAAAAACAGACTATCTTAGTACATATAAGCACTTTAGATTTTCAAGCACATTGTTTTTGTTTAGTTTCTCCTATCATTAGGGTTTTGCTCATTATCGGCATCCTTTGCAGGGCCTTCTAAAATAAATTTTTGTGTGGGATAACCATACTCCATCAGTAACTCTGATTCTGCAAACCCAAGCCTCCTACAGGCCTCACGCGAACCGTTATCAGCTTTATCACCTTCTCTAAAGGTTGTTATGCTAATTTCTCTTTCTCTTAGCAGTTCTTCCATTGCCTTATGCAAAAATGCTCGCGCAATCCCTTTCTTACGATATTGTGGGTGAACGCCCAAAAATTCTATATTTCCAGTCTCGTAGGAAAATGCCATTATGCCGAGTGCGGTATATTCATCTCGGATTATCAGGGCTTGTTTCATAGAAATACTCTTTTTTAAAAAAGATATATAATCATCCTCAAATAGGCATGGAAAACCATCGACAACAAGACTGACTAAATCCATCCAGGTCGGAATATCATCTTCGTTTGCAAATCGGATAGAGCCTAGAATGTCATCAAGTGAATCCAACCTAACCGGTTCATGCCGAAGTGTGAATTTCAGTTGCAAAGGATAAAAAACCTCCCTCTCTCGGAATTCTTTCGGAGACTGCTTATACATCGCTTTGAATATAGCTGAAAACGCCTGTTGTCCTTCATATCCGGCCAACAATGCAATGTCAAGTATGGATTTATCCGAAAAAATCAGTAGTTTAGCCGCCTCGGTCAGTTGACGGCGTTGAACATATTCATGAATTGTCAGACCTACCGTGTTCGTGAACATACGGTGCATGTGATATTTTGAATAATGCACGGCAGCGGCAACCGATTCCAGATCCAATTTATCATTGATATGTTCTTCAATGTAATCAATCACCTTAGCAACGTTGCATATATTTTCTGCCACTATTCCGCCTCCTCCTCAACCATTATATCAATACCAGAAAAAGCAGCATTAATCAATCTTGCTATTTCAACGAATCAGACCAGTCAACTTTTTAGAATATGTGAGTGTTAAACGGTGCATTGCTCTAGTGCAGGCAATATAAAGCAGGCTGCGGTCGTATTCGCTGAAGTAGATCTCGTCATTGACCCTAGGGATGATGACCTCATCAAATTCCAACCCTTTTGACATTTGAATTGAAGTAATAGATATGCCGTTTTCAAAAATTGCGCTTTCCGGCGAAATTAAATGCATCTCATGGTTCTGAGATAATACATCATAAAAAGCTTTAGCCATGCTGTTGGTTTTCAGGATGATTCCAAGGGTCACATTCTCACTGTTTTGAAATGTTTTGATTTTTTCCTTTATCTTAGCGAGTTCTTCCTGCTGGTTGCAGCAAGATATGAGGTCAGGAACATCCCCATGGCGCTCAATCGCCTCAAGTGAGGCGACCATTTGGATGCGTTTGGCAAATGTGATAATCTCGTAGGTTGAGCGGTAGCTCTTATTCAGCTCTATCAATTCCGCACCTTCATATAGCTGGCACAAGTCTCCCAGCGTATGTAAATGGTTAGGATTGATAGACTGTCCGAAATCACCAAGAATCGTTTTCTGGCACTTAAATAAAACATTCATAACTGCGTATTGAGCCGGTGTGTAATCTTGCATTTCGTCAATAATCAAATGATGTATAACTTGGCTTTCCTGCAAACCCTCAAAAGCGGCGTGGAAGTACATAAAGGGGTATACATCGGCCCATTCGAGGGTCTTCTTTGCAGGCATCACAAATTTATCTGCAATATTCACCTGTTTATAAAAATCCTTGTAGAGTGCCAAAGTACTCTTCACCTTTAGCATTGCTGTCAGACTTTTTAAGATAGTTCTAGCTTTTGGCACAGACTCCCCCATGAAGTTATCGTTTTCAAAGCGGTCATGAATATCGTCCGCAATCATCTTAAGCCGCCGCTTGATCGGATACTTATGATAAGCAGAAAAGCGGCTTAGTATCCATTCACTTTTGGCAGAGAATCTTCCAAAAATGTAGTCAGATGGTTTAAAGATGGTCTCTGACACCCGGGCCAGATACTCGTCCATCAGTTTTATAAAATCCAGTGTAGATTTAAAACCTACCCGCTCTGCCCATTTAGGATCATCTGTTTCAAGAGGATCTTTGTCGGGCTCGAAATGGATGATGCCCTCAAGCTGAACCTCAGCAATATCTGCAAAGCTCATCTCATAAATCGGCTCCTCTCCTAATTCGGGAAGGACATTGGAGATATAGTCCCCAAAAACCTTATTGGGCGATAAAATAGCCACGTTCTTTACCGATAACCTATCTTTAAAGTGGTAGAGCAAGTAAGCAATCCGATGCAGTGCAATGGATGTCTTGCCAGAACCTGCCACACCTTGAATAAGAAGGGTTTCGGCCTTTTCGTTCCGAATAATCAGGTTCTGTTCCTTTTGAATGGTTGAAATAATAGATTTCATCTTCTCGTCCGAAGTATGGCTTAATTCACGCTGCAGAATATCATCTTGAATATTGAGCGAACTCTCCAACGCATATTCCAGCTCACCATTTTTGATTTTAAATTGCCGCTTTCGTGTCAGCTCGCCGTCGATTCGTCCAGCTGGGACATCGTATCCCGCAGTCCCAACCTCGCTATCATAAAACATACTTGCGATCGGGGAGCGCCAATCAGAAATCAGCAGCTCATTGTCGTGGCTGAAAGCAAATCTGCCAATGTAAAAAGTGACAGGTGTTTCTTGAGATACTTCTCGAAAATCGATCCGGGCAAAGTAAGGTGAGTCCAGCAGCTTAGCAAGCTTATCCCGAAGCCCAACAGCATAAGCTCCCCGTCTATCAATTTGCCTTAAAGCGAGTTCATTTTGGAACATCTCGCGTGGGTCAATTTCACCGCGATACTGTACCATGTACCGCTTGGTATCCATATATTCTTTGTCAATTTGCTCGACTGAATCATTCGCTTGCTTTATGGCATCATCCAGCTTGTCTTTGATAGTTTCGAGGTATTTAATCTCTTCGGGGAATTCGGAAAACATATTCCCTTTATTCTTACTTATATTGTCTTCACATGCAGGCATATCTTTTATCTGCTGGTCAGTTTTTTTTGGTTTATTCATTGTTTACACTCCTACGCTTCCATGGTTAATATTATTTTTTTGTAGCTAGTTCCGATTAGCAGCTTTCCTTAGCAAACCAAACTAATCATACTTTTCAATACCAGATTAAAATTATAACAATAGGCAATAATACGGCATTAATGATTCTTGCTGTTTTGCTGTAATTTAAGAAAAAGAAAGCAGCATTTGACAAAAAGAAAAGCAGTAAACCTATTTTAGGATTTACTGCTCACTCTAAAACGTGTCATTATGCTTTATCGTACGATTCCATGAATGGTAAAAGATCTAAAAAAGGGAACTTTACTAGGGTCACAACGCTATCATATGATGAAGTAAACCCAAGTAATAAATAGTAGAAAAAATACGGGTTCAAAGATATGCATAAGTATTGTACCCAATGTACCGTCTATAACTCCATCTAGCATATATTTCACCCTATTTATTGTAGACATAAAATCAGAAACATTATTGTCCTGTCATCATATTCTTTATTTCCTGCTGAAGCTGCGTTATTTGCTGCATTTTACCATCTCTCATCTGTGTCAGCAACTGCCTTAGTTCCGGCTTTTGTATCTCCATCATGTATTTGTTGTACAGAGATTGATTCTGCACCTCAGTATGGAGCATATCATTCAGCCTATCTATATCATTCATGCTTCCACCTCTTCCTTTTAGCTTATTTGGTTTTCATTCATTTTTTGCGTGAGAGACTTATAGTTATTCCGCGCTACCATTTCCATACCTTTTATAAGGTTTTGAAGTTCCGGCTTTGTTATTTGTTGTGCCACATCAGCATACTTTTGGGCAGTCAATTCCTCCAGGTAAAGCATTTCCTTCAAGGCATTGTTTATTATTTCCTGTTCCGTTAACATAAAGTTTCCTCCATTCATTACATAGTTGAATAATATATTTGTCCGATCCCATCTATTGTGGCAAGATAAACACTTTTTATATCGTTTACTCCATATTTTGAAAGCTCATCCTTTAGCCACTTTTGGTCATATCCTAAATGCATAAGATTTTTATCAATTATTTTTCCGTCATTAATAAGGACTATGGGAAGTCCGCCTTCAACTACAGGTATATTCATATCCTTTGGAGTAACCGGTGCGTAATCTCCTTTTTTTAGTACACTCACCCTGCCTCCGGTTTCAAGGGTAGCTGTATCTACTTCGGCTATATTTGAGACATCGAGTTCCCGCAGTTGGGCTAAAAGCATTTCTATCGGAAATAATGACTTCAGCATGTTTCCCTTTTGTATTTGCCCTTTAGATATCAGTGTCTCAGCCTTTCCATATACTACCCTTTCAAAAGCCCGTGATCTAATGGATATATATGAAATAATATAATGTGTAAGGAAAATAGTCACTGCAGCAATAATAGTATTTGTAAAGTTAATTTTGGGATCAAAAAGCGGTGCTGCAATAAGCCCACCCATCATCCAAAAAAAAGTAAAGTCAAACCCGGCATATTGGCCGCCAGAACGGTGCGGAAGGAATCTTCCTGCTATAAAAAGCATTACTCCTACAATAATTGTCCTTGCCGCAAACCCTGAAGTGGTCAATTCTTCTACTGAATTCCATATACCTTCCAAACTATCATCCCCTGTTATACACTGACATGAAGTGTCCCATCTCCTTCAAGCATGGCTAAAAATATATCTTTGGTCTGTGAAAAACCTTTTTCCTGAATTTTATTATTAAGCCATTTTATATCATGCCCCAGCTTTTTCAGGTTATCCTCCTGGACTTTACCGTCATAAATCAAAATCGCTGGCAAGCTTACATTTTTTATAGGAAGCTTCATTTGTTTTCTTGTAACTGGCAACGTTGACTGATTTTTGACTACATTGATTTTGCCTGTAGATTCTACCAGTGCCAGGGCCACATCCGACAGGCTGTATATATTCTTTAATCTTAACTGTCCCAGCAAATTATCTATAGTGATCCTTGCATCCTTCATATTCTTTTTAATAAGCTTGCCATTTTCAACCAAAATTGTTGCATGACGGTCAATCTTCCGCGGTATTTTTACATCCAAGAAAGATATGAAAATATTTGCAGCCGCATATAAAAGGATGATCACTATCCCTGACACAAGAGATGTGTTGGGGTTTACCATTCTCACCGCTGCAAGACTTACAATGCCTGCTGCCACAAGGTAGTTATGTCCCGCAAGGATGGCAACCTGCCTTTGCCGCATAAATCTCGTAGCAAAAATAAGAAAAGAGTAAAGTATTACTGCCCTTAATGATATAGCCCAATAAGGCATTTCTTTAACTCCGTATAAAAATTCATGCCACGTCAATGCTATCACCTTTCTATCCACCTATATTTATGCCAGGCCTAACCATATGAGAGCACGCCAATATTTAGGCTTATTATTTGTCAAAATGTACATTAAAATACCTTTTAAACACCAGTATATCATCAGTAATTTGGAAAATAATAAATATGAATCTCTCTTCGAATTCAATATGGAAAAGAGGTGTTAGATTTGTTAAACCAAACTATATACACCACAAGAATTGAAGCAGACAACGACCCAGTTGAGTATTCCATAACTATGTCCCAATTTATCTATCATGCGACAAAGCCGGGAAACCGACCAAATTCAGTAATACTTGCCAGTAAGGATGATTATAGATTTGCCATACCGGCAGCATCACTTATTCATTTTCCCCATAATGCTCCCATCCTTCTTACAGATAGAGATTCACTGGGCAAAAGAGTTGAAATGGAATTAAAACGGTTATCTCCCCGAGATAAAGTTTTCCTTATAGGGGATCTAACAAATTCCATTGAACAAAGCGTTAAATCTTTGGGTTTCAATGCTTATAATATTCTTTCAGACGATCCTATTGAAAACGCAGTTAATATCTATAATTTTTTAAACAAACCGATGGAAATAATGATCGTCTCTGTTGATTCCTTTGAAGAGTCCATGCTTGCTTGTACTTGGGCCGCCCATATGGCAACCCCCATTATCTATACCAACAAAAATAGCTTGCCTTTAAAAACCGTAGATTTAATCATGCAAAACAATATAACAAGTATTTATATTTTAGGCGGTTCCAGTTCTATTCCTTTTGATATTGTGACAGAAATTAAAGCTATAAAAAACTCTATTAATGTTCAAAGGATTGAAGGTAATAGCTTCTATGAAACCAGTGTTAATTTCATGAAATTTTATGATACGACAACAACGTTTGGTTGGGACAACTATCAAAAACAAGGATATTCTCTGACATTTTGCAATAAAGATAATTGGCAACATGGAGTATGCAGCTCAATACTTGCCCATACCGGAAAACATGCCCCTATGCTGCTCATTAATAAGGACAGTGTCCCTAATGAAATTAAGTCATATATTGACAGTGTTAACCCATCTACCGGAATGGCCAAGCCTCCATTCATGCATGGATATATTGCCGGAGGTACTGACGTTATTTCATATAATACGCAGGTTGAGCTTGACAGTTATTTAAAAAATGTAGCCTGGCTCGGCAACAGGCGTATTGAGAAAATGAAATATAAAATAAAAAGCGGAGATTCCCTCCAAAATCTTGCTAAACTATATAACATTTCTGAACAGGATATTCTGCAGCTTAATCCAGGTCTATCGCCTAACATGTTGCAAATGGGCCAGCCAGTAACCATACCGGTAACAATGGATCTGCAGTGAAAAAACAGCCATGGGATATAGAAAATATTCCATGGCTGTTTTTTTACATTATTTTCAAAATATCTTTTATTATTGATAGATAATAACTGTAGACATTCCGCCTGTATTTGCTTAACAATTCATAAAAATTCTTTGCCAATAAACAAAAACTAAAGTACTTACTCTTAAATGATTAATTATTCTTAACTTTTTGTAACCTTCAAAGACAACTTTCATTCTAATCACTTTACACATAATTTATGAATAGAATTTTATCGGAGGGATTTTTATGTTTACCAGACAACAACCTTGTCCTTCAGACCGTTACTGGCGAGTAAAACGCGGCGATACTTTATACAACATAGCAATACGCACAGCAACAACAGTAGATAAATTGTTAGAACTTAATCCAAATATTAACCCTAATAATCTTCGTATTGGCAGCCTAATCTGCTTGCCTCCTGAACAACCCTGTCCATCCGGCATATTCTGGGAAGTGGCAGCGGGAGATACACTTCATGAAATCGCAAGATTTAACAATACAACCGTTAAAAAACTTCTCGAACTGAATCCAAACATTGACCCAAACAACCTACAAATCGGTCAAAACATATGCTTGCCAGGTTAAATAAAGCGGGAAACTTCCTCGCTTTATTCTTTTTAGGCGAAGGTAAATTGCATTACAACAAAAAGTACCATTGAAATGCCAATGATAATTAACGCATAAGGAAGGGTAGTCCGGATGTAAGGTAAACCCTTCTTCTATAAGCGGGGTGGTTCACAAAAGCCCTTTCAATTCGATCTTCTTTAATAAGTAAGCGTTCAGTACTCCCCATAAAATAGAGCCCCCTAAGGTAATTAAAGATTCAAACGCTGATACCTCCATAAACGCGGGCAGGCGAAAAACACTACCAAAACCAGTTAATAACATCCACACCACCCAGCCATAGAAAAAACCTTTTAACAATATATATCTTGCAGAAATAACCTTAATTAAATAAACAAAAATTAATCCCAAAAATATCCCTACAGCCATATTGGCAAGAATTCCAACAAATATTTGAACAGCTCCTTCCATCTTGCTAGAATTAACCAAGCCAAACGCAAAATCTCCGTAACTGTATCTAGCTAATCCGGTAGTTTTCATGATTACCGCATATATCTCTTGTACTATACTTGCGCATAAACCTGCTAGAGAACCAGCAACTGCCTCGTCTTTCAAGGTAATCACCCATTCTGTCCCTTGTTTTATTTTAGATTTCCCTATGGATCCAATAATATACTACGTCTAAGTCAAGGTAACCCCAGGGAAAAGACAAACATATTATGTTTAGTAAAATTATCTCTTGATATATATCCTTAGCCTGTAAATCATGCTCACCTTTCTTTCTCTTTTTGCATCCGGCACTCTAATTCCTGTACTTTACTGGAAAACCACGAGGTGTGGAGGTCTTCATCAATCAAGTTTGACCAAAGGAGAGACCACAATTCACTGTCTTGTTCTACTTGGGAAATAAAATCTTTGTAATCGCTCATAGCCTTTTGCTCTAACAATATATCTACTTTAAGGAGCGGAACAACTCCAAACAGAGAAGCTATATTTCCTCCCGTCTTCCCTAAGATAGGAGAAATTATATCTCCAAGATGAGTAGGTGTACTACCCATTTTTTTTATTTGTGCCGCAATATTATCCACATGCTGTTGTTCTATATAAGATGCTCTTTCCAGTACCTTGCTAATGTATAAATCCTCTACTTGTTTACTTTGGGCCATGTATAAATTTACTTGATTTAATTCTAAGCTATAAAACCAATTAAGTTTAGCTACTATTTCTTCTGAATCCATCACCTCAAATAACACCACCTTTTTATTTATGTTATTGTTCCAGTGTATTAGCTCCGCCCTCTGAAACTATTTGCTTTGTAATACCGTATAGCCTGTAATGCAAGAATACATCCTACAAGCCAAATTCCTCCAGCCGCGAATCCTGCTAACACATCACTAAGGTAATGCACCCCTAAATAAATACGGCTTAAACCAATTGCAAAAATCAAGAATAAAAAAATAAATGTAAAAAAATATCTTGATTTCCGGTTACCCAAGTTAATCCACATCAGAAAAGCTAACATGCCATAAAATGCAAAGGAAACCATAGCATGGCCACTAGGAAAGCTGTATCCTGTAGCTTTTACCAGTCGTAGTATTTCAGGTCTATTACGCTGGAAAATCCACTTTAGTAATTCATTCATCAACCAACTACCTGCCAGAGCTATAATAACCATATTTGAATCCCAGAAGTGGTTTTTTATTTTTGCTAAATAAAGCCATACTACTAGAGCCAAAAAAATCATAACCTCAGGGGAACCCATTTGTGTAATTTCCTTCATTATATTTGTAGTTAGGGGACTGCTAATTAGGCGGACAATATTATAAGCTATTTCATCAAACAGCTTAAGCTCGCTTTCCAGCATTTCCTCTGCCAACTTGGCAAATATAAACATAAACCCTATCCCCAGTACCAATCCACCTATTAGATAGTTTCCAAAAGCACCGAAAGAGGAGATTCTCGTCTTATAAAAATCTTTTATGTTTCTAAATCGCAACTGAGTAGCCTCCATTTTTTAAAATTGGTTCGTTTATAAAAAATTCACTATTGAAACATATATTAAAGGAGTAATATTATGTTTGTAATAGAAGTTATGAGCTGACTATATTTGGAGGAATATGTGGTGAGCACTACCGATAATGAAAGGCAGAAAAATTTTTTTGGACTTGAAGGAAATATTTTTTTTGCAGGTATAACCAGCTTTTTAACTGATACTACAACAAAAATGGTTTATGCAATTATGCCACTTTTCTTAATGTCCATAGGTGCATCAAAGATAGAATTATCCCTTATTGAAGGAATTGCAGAGAGTACAGCTTCAATCCTAAAAGCACTATCAGGTTGGTGGAGTGATAAAATTGGCAAAAATAAACCTTTTATGGTTGTGGGTTATGCGGTAACGGCAGTAATATCACCTATGTTTGCATTAGTAACTTCGCCCGTACAAGTTCTAATGCTAAGATTTACTGAAAGGGTGGGAAAAGGCATAAGAACTGCACCTAGAGACAGTCTTATAGCGGGATCTTCAGGAGAGGGTAAAAAAGGAAAAAATTTTGGCTTTCATAAAGCCATGGATAACAGTGGAGCAATAGTCGGACCACTGTTATCATTTGCAGTTCTGTCCATGTTCCCCGGTGATTATCGTAAGGTGTTTCTACTAGCAGCAGTGCCAGGTTTATTAGGATTGTTTACGATAATTTTCTTTATAAAAGAAGCCAAAAAAAATAGAAATGAACTACCTAAAAGAATTGAATTCAAAAAATTCCCCAGGAGATATTATATGTTCCTGGCGATTGCTTTTATATTTACTCTGGGAAACTCCACAGATGCTCTGCTATTAGTTAAAGCAAATGATATTGGTATAACAGCCGTATTCATCCCCCTTGTTTACCTGCTCTTTAACTCAGTCTCCGTAATTTTTGCTGTCCCTGCTGGGATACTTTCCGATAGAATAGGCCGGGAACAACTTATTATCTTTGGCTATTTGCTCTATTCTGTCATTTATTTTGGTTTTGGCCGCACAAACAACAAAATAACAATACTTCTGCTTTTTGTTTTATATGGGCTATACAGTGCAGCAACAGATGGAGTACAAAAAGCGCTGGTATCGGACCTTATAGATAAAAACAAAAGAGGTACGGGACTTGGTATATATAATTCATTAATGGGTATTACTTTGCTTCCGGCTAGCGTTATAGCCGGAGTCTTATATACTAACGTTAACAACCAGGTTCCTTTTTATTTTGGTTCAGCCATGTCTTTTACTGCTGCCATGCTTATGCTCGGTTTTTATCGGAAAAGGGGAAAAGTCTAATAAACTCTCTGCTCGTAGCAAAAAAATTAACTAACCCTAATAAAATTGCTCAAGCAGCAAATTACATTTGTCCGATATGCTCCCAATTATTTTGAATGAGAAGAATTGTCGCCAAAGAGTCGGCTTTCTCCTGAGTTTCTATATATGCTTTTAGAATAATGAAATTATCTTCAATATCATTAACATAATCATGATCAATATCAATTTGCATTATAGGTTTTATTTTTTTCCAAGCTTTTTCAGATAACAACAGGTTTTCCTTGGCTTTAACCCATTCTTCCTGACGAATACTATTTTCCGTTTCTTTAAGATATTGAGAGAAGCCGCTTTTCTTATCAAAAGATTCTCTAAAAATAGCACAGGAGCATATTAATAGTGTACATAAAAATAAAGTTATTAATAAAAAGATGATCCTTGAATTTTTCAAAAAAGTCCCTCCTTACTAGGAGCCTTTTGTATTTATAGTGTAATAAGGATTATCTCCTTGTAAATCTACATATAGATTACCAGTAGTATCCAATTGAGCTAATGAAATCTGTGTGGGATCTTTAATATTTACTTTTTCTAACTGATGTTCTAACCAGGCCTTTGAAAGATTTAAAGAGCGAAGGGCATCAATTAGAACCACACCATCTTCAATTAAATTAGTAGGTAACCCTTCATAGGTAGTTGTCAAATTTAAATCACTTGGCGTTATAGGTCGCTTTTGTGATTTTATTTGTATGCTTAAATTACCACTAGTTTCAAATAAGGCAAACTCAACGTCAGAAATATTAAATATTCCCTTGGCCCTAAGCTGGGATAAAAGATCATCGATAGGTAAACGAAGTCTAGCAAGGTTCTGTTCAAGTATTTTGCCATTTTCGATAACAACAGTCCCCTCACCTTCCACTATCTTCCGTACCCAAACACTGTGAAGACTAACATATGCTAAAAGTATAGGCAGAATTGTCCATATAGCCATGCCGGTTAAGGTAGCAACTGTATTTTGATTAACAGTTACAGAAAGGTTACTGGCAATAGAACCAATAGTAATACCAACAATATAATCAAAAAAAGTTAGTTCAGCCATCTGTTGCTTGCCCATCAGACGTACTAATAGCAGTAATGCAAAGAATGAAATTATAGAGCGAATAATTACTACCCAAATAATTGACAAAGCTATGACCCCTCAAATTAAAGTTAGAAAATAAAAAAACAGTATCCCTATAGGTTAGTATAGTGAAAATGTTTATTAGTTTATTCAATTACCATATTATTGATTAAAAATTCATATTTTAATCTTCTCAAGATTAAAATGATCATCTTTACTCTTATTTATTATCGCTTAGATATTCTTCTCGAATCAGATGAACTACTTTCTAGATATATGAAAAGCTGCTAACAATGCCCCGGCCAAATCAGATAGTAAGTCAAGATCTGTATCTAATAAGCCCTGTTGGGCGGGGACAGTCGGTTTTATAAAATAATCCGTTGCAAATTCCATTAATTCGTAAATTGTGGCCAATGATAGCCCGATCATCATGGTAAAAAAAAATTTTTGCCATTTACCAAGGGAAAGCTCATTTATTCTTAAATAAAAATAAATGAGCAAAGTAAAAGAATATGTACCAAATATATGCAAATATTTATCAAAAACACTTGAATCTACATATAAATTAAGCAGCTGTCCCCCGATAGTGTGGCAACTTAAAGAAATGAGTACAATTATTACA
>JAHDSB010000002.1 GCA_018433015.1 Clostridia bacterium
AAAAAATTATCTAAAATAGTTATTTTTGTTTATGTACAAAACTATATTTTATTAAAAATCTTTATCAAAGGAATGAAATAAGTGAGTGAGCGAGGGAAACTTATTTTAGCATTAATATGCTTAATACTTATTTATGGAATGTGTTTTTATTATTGGTTTGATCCTTATAATTCTTTTTATACCAAGTATATTCCTATCTTATCGGCTCCAGAAGAAACTGAACTAAATTATAATAGTCAGGGTGATATAGAAGAAGAGTTACAAGAACACTTTATCAAAGGTGAAAGTTATCAAGTTGTTAAATCCCAGGGGATTTTTAATGTCCTGATTCTGGGGATAGACAGGTGGGAAAAGGAGAAGTCTCGTGCTGATTTGATTATGGTGGCCAATGTAGATGTGAACCAGAAGAAAGTAAATATAGTTAGTATTCCCAGAGATACAAGAGTAAAGATAAAAGGTGTTGGTTATACCAAGATAAATCATTCCCATATATTAGGTGAAATAAAAGGTGGTAATGAAGCTGGAACACAGGCTGTCTTTACAGCAGTTAGCAACTTATTGCAGTGTCCTATCAATTATTATGTAAAAGTTGATTTTGCGGGTTTTGCACATTTTATCGATACAATTGGCGGTTTAGATCTTTATTTAGCAGAACCCATAGAGCTTACTTTTGATGATCAAACGATTCCGGCAGGAGAGCAACACATCGATGGTGACTTGATTATAAAATTTGTGCGAGAACGCTTTTCCTTACCGAGGGGAGATTTTGCTAGGCAGGAAAACCATTTTATGGTGCTTAAAGAACTGGCCCATAAAATATTAAGCAGGGATAAGATAGCTCAGTTTCCGGATTTACTGGAAAAAGTAAAAAAAGATGTGGTGGATACAAATTTTACAGACGGCGATGTCCTCAGTTTAGCGTGGATTTTTAAGGGAATAAAAAATGAAGATTTACAGTATACGCAATTACCGGGGAAATCAGACTATATTGTAGATCCTTTAGTAAAAGCAAACGTTTATTATTGGATTCCTGATTTAGAAAAGATTAAGGAAGTATCTGCCCAGATGTTAGCATGTGCTAATAATTAGCGGCAAGTTATAATTGTTGTAATAATTTAACAATTAAATCAATACAATAAAAGACATAAAAAAATTGTAACCATAAGTAGGAGAAGGGAGGTTTATATGAAGGTAAAAAAGGCCGTTATTCCCGCCGCCGGTTTAGGAACGAGATTCTTACCTGCCACTAAAGCTCAGCCTAAGGAGATGTTGCCCATTGTCGATAAGCCTACCATTCAATATATAGTGGAAGAAGCGGTTCAAGCCGGCATTGAAGACATAATTATTATTACAGGCCGGGGTAAAACAGCTATTGAAGATCATTTTGATAAATCATACGAATTAGAATCAATGCTTGATGCTAAAGGAAAACAAGATTTGTTAAATCAGATTGAATATATTTCTGATCTTGCTTCAATTCATTTTGTACGCCAGAAAGAAGCCAAGGGACTTGGTCATGCCGTCTGGTGTGCTAGAAAATTTGTGGGGAACGAGCCCTTCGCTGTAATGCTTGGTGATGATGTAGTTGTGGCAGATAAACCTTGCATAAAGCAGTTAATGGAAGTTTATGAGGAATTTCACTCCCCTGTTATTGGCGTGAGACAAGTAAATCGGGAAGATGTTAATAAATATGGCATAGTCATAAAGGAAGACATGATTGGACACGACTTGTTTAAAATAGGTGGTATGTTAGAGAAACCTTCCCCCGATAAAGCTCCTTCCAATTTAGCCATTGTAGGCAGATATATTCTTACCCCGGTAATATTTGATGTATTAGCTAATTTATCATGTGGTGTGGGAGGAGAAATTCAATTAACAGATGCCCTTTCTTATTTAGCTCCTGATTTACCTCTGATAGGTTTTGTTTTTTCGGGTCTGCGCTATGATATTGGGGATAAATTGGGATACATTAAGGCTATTGTAGAATTTGCCCTAAGACGAGAAGAGCTTAGGGAAGACATGAAAATATATTTACAAGGATTGGCTTCAGAGCTGGAAGAAAAACAAACTACTTTAAAAATATGTAAATAATGTGCTTTAAGCTCCCTAACAATACTGTGATACATGGCTATTTCTAATAGAAATCATGGGGGGAAAGTATGAAAAGAAATATTAGTAGGACTAGATATTATGGGGAAATTGATTTACAAGAATTAATTAATATTTTTATTAGTCGGAAGAGATTTATAATTTTTGTTACTTTTTCATTCATACTTTTAGCAGCAATTATATCTTTTTATCTTTTATTACCGGTATATGAAAGTCAAACTTCTTTGTTGGTTCTATATGGAGATACAAAGAGGGATACTACAGGATACGAAGCTGGAGACTTAAAATCCATAATAACTAACATATCTAAGTTACCTGATTTAACTATCAATACATATGTACAACAAATAAAAGACCCTGTACTTCTAAGTCAAGTGATTGCTAAATTAGATTTAACAAAACAGGGCTATACAATTGAAAAATTAAGGGACAAAATTGAAGTCCAGGCTATAAAAGATACTAATATTATAGAAATAAAAGTTAGAGATACAAATCCAGATTTAGCTGTTAACATTGCAAAAAATATTAGCAATCTTTTATTAGCTTCCATTTCTAGAAGTACTGAGGAAAAAATGAATAAAGTAGTAACCTTTTTAAGTGAACAAGTAGATTCAATAAGCACAGAATTAGAAGCAGAAAGAGCTAGATTAGCTACTTTACAAGGCTTGTCAAACAGAGTCAGCCAGGCCCAAGATGTTTCCCGGAAAGTAGCTGAATTGGAGAAAATGCAGTCTCTATTATTAGAAAAAATTATAGAAGCCGAGATAGCTAAGTCTGTAAATCTAGGGGATAAAAGTTTTCAGATAATTTCACCCACCATACTCTTAGAAAAGCCTGTAAAACCAAACAAAGCTTTAAATATTGGCTTAGCTGGTTTAGCAGGATTATTAGCTTCTTTTGCTGTAGTTGTTGTGCAAAATAGTACTAATAAAAAGATAAAAACAAAGGAAGACGTAGAGAAATATTTACAGTACCCAATTTTGGGGGTTATACCTAAATTTAAAAATAAACGGGGAAAAGATAAGTTGCCGATAAGTTGTTCCTGGCCAAAATCTGTGGAGGCAGAAGCATTTAGAATTCTACGTACAAATTTACAGTTTATATCCTCTGCAAAAGCTATAAAATCTTTAGTAATGACAAGCACAGCTTCAGGTGAAGGAAAAAGTACTATGATAGCTAACATTGGGGTTATTTTAGCTAGAGCGGGGGAAAATGTTTTAATTGTTGACTCTGATTTAAGATCGCCAGTGCAACATAAAATATTTTCTTTAAATAACGAAAGGGGGTTATCAAATATTTTGGCAGAAAACTTACCTCCTTGGTTATATATTAATGAAACAAATATACCGGGTGTTCATTTGTTACCTGCAGGTCCCATATCGCCTAATCCCGCAGAATTACTGGCCGCAGAAGGAATGAACAGCTTAATTGAAAGTTTGACACAACATTTTGATTATGTGCTTTTTGATTCACCCCCTATTTTAGCAGTTACTGACGCCGTGTTACTTTCTGCTAAGGTGGATGGAGTATGTATAGTTATTAAAGCTGGAATTACAAGAGTTGACAAAGTTAAAGAAGGTTTTGATAACTTAAAATGCGCCAAAGCTCAGATCCTTGGTGTAGTTTTAAATAGTGTAGAGAGAGGTAAAAGTGACTATTATTATTATGATTATTATGGAGGTCATTAATGAAAAGACCTTTCATCTACTTACTAGTTTTAATCATAGGATTTGAAGGCTTAATTTATAAAGTATTTCCTGTGGCAATATCAGTTTTTATAAAGTATGGTTCGGAAGTACTGATTTATATTTTGACAATCTACTATGTTATAAAATCTGTACTTAAACATAAAAAATGGATTATTTCTCCTATTGATGGGCCTTTAATAATGCTTATTATAGTTTCCATCTTTTCAGCGCTTATTAATAATGTAAGTTTTCTAAGTACTGTTTTTGCTTTGAGAATTTATTTGCGATTTGTTTGTGTGTTTTATCTTATTTTTTTAATGAAGATAAATAATGAATTTTCCCATAAGATAATACATTTATTAATAACTATTGCAGTTATTCAAGCTAGCTTTGGCTTATTTCAATTGCTAGGTGGCGATAGTGTTAAGCAGTGGTTTGTTGTAAAGGGTAAAAGTTTGGATATAGGCATTGTGAATGTTGATTTAGAAACAGCCAGTATGGCCAGTTTAGGTTTATTTGGTTCTATGATACATTACAATATCTATGGCATTTTCCTCACAATATTTTATAGTTTTTGTTTAGCTAGTCTACTTTATAGTAAGAAAAATTTACTAAACATAGTAATAACACTTATTTTATGTTTAGTAATAATGTTATCCGGTTCAAGATCTTCTACTATGGCTATGTTACTAGGAAGTATAGTGATATTAGTATTTTTTAAGAATAAAAACCCTCAAAAATATTTAATCCTTGTACTGATTCTTCTTTTAATACCCCTTTCGCTTTTACTAAGCAATGGTAATGATAGTTTTACGCGGTCTGTAGAAGCTATACAAAATTCTAATATATTGGCTCCTACAATAAATAATAATTTTAGACTTTACCTAATCTATGAAGTTGTTAAAGAAACATCTAAAGACCATTTATTTTTGGGGTTTGGTCCTGGCATGTTTGCTGATCAGTATGCAATATCTAGAGGATTCGACATCATTTTTACAGTGCTTAATATTCCCCATGATGTGATTTGTGCTACTAGTGATGTAGAGTGGGCTAAAATCTATGGTCAAATTGGCTTGTTAGGTATCATTTCTTGGAGTTATCTATTTTTAAATCTGTTTAGATGGATAATAAACATAATAACTAGCGATTATGCTACAGAGAAACTCTTGATGCTTGCAACTGGATGTCTAGGAATGGTGGTTATTGTTGTTGTATCGGGATTTTTTATACCGGTTTTAGAAGTAAAACAAACAGCGCTTATGTTTTGGTTATTGCTAGGACTATTATTTCAGAAGGATTTTAATGAAAGAAAAAGTTTAGATAAGATTTAGCAATAAAGTTAAAGAAGGTGTAACTTCTTATGTCATTAGCCTAGAATTTATTAAAACAAGTCTTGTATTCTTGCTAGAGCTAAAAAGGAGAAAAACCCATGAATATAAAGAAAATCTTAAATGTTAATAAATTTTATTATTTGAAGGGTGGAAGTGAGAGGTATTATTTCACCCAAAGTGAGTTGTTATCAAAGAATGGATTTGAAGTTATCCCCTTTGCCATGAAGGATTCTCGGAATATGGACACACCATATGCCCGATATTTTGTTTCCAATATCGACTATTACACAGCAAATTATTTAGAAAAGCTAAAATATGCCTGGAAAATTATTTATTCTCGAGAAGCATATAAAAAAATAGATGAGCTTATAAAAGTGACAGAACCGGATATAGCTCATTTACATTTATTTCAGCACCAATTGTCGCCGTCCATATTATTCAGCCTAAAAAAACATAAGATACCTGTTGTCTATACGGTACATGACTTAAAACCCATGTGTGCCAACTACCTAATGTTGAACAAAAATAGCGTATGCGAGGATTGCAAGCAGAAAAAATATTATAAGTGTTTATGCAATTCATGTGTTAAAAATTCTCGTAGCGGTAGTTTAGTAAATACCTTGGAAATGTACATCCATAATTTCTGGAAGGTTTATGAATATATTGATGTATTTATAACACCCAGTACATTTTTACGAGATAAGATGATAGAATTTGGTTTTAAAAAAGAAAAAATTGTGATTATTCCTCATTTCCTCTGTTATGAGAAAATTACACCAGATTATTCACCTGCTGGTTATATCTTATATTTTGGCAGATTATCAAAGGAAAAAGGTTTGTACACTTTAATTAAGGCTATGGAGGTAAATTCTCATATTACGTTAAAAATAGCCGGTGAAGGTGCATTGAGGAAGGAGTTAGAAGGCTATGTTAGACAGAGAAAACTACATAATATTGAGTTTATAGGTTTTAAAGAAGGTACAGAACTGGCGAATGTTATCAAGAACTCAGCTTTTGTCGTGTGTCCTTCGGAATGTTATGAAACATTTGGTTTTACAATTCTCGAAGCCATGGCATACGGAAAGCCCGTTATAGCTGCTAATATAGGAGCATACAGCGAATTATTGGAGAATGGTAAAAATGGGTTTTTATTTCCAAGTGGCCATTATGAGGATCTGGCAGAAAAAATTGATTATTTGTGGAGTAAACCTAAACTGACTATTGAGCTAGGTAAGTATGCCAGAAAGAGCTTAGATGGTTTTCATCCTAAGGTACACTTACAAAAATTATTAAAAGCATATGAAACATGTCTTTCTAGCAAGGAGAGTAGTTATAGTGCCTGAATTTAGGGGAAAGCTGGGGGGAGAAGTCAATTTATAAATACTTATATCAAATACTAAGAAAAAACTATAAATTGCTTAAAAGCTCCTGCCAAAAAAATACTTCGCATATAGAGAGAATGTCAATTTCTCTAGGAAACGAAATTATCTTAGAAGATAGAAATGAACAAGGTTACTATAATCCGGTAGTGCAGGATTATAAAGACCTTACTATGGGAAGCCGGTTGCTTATTATTGCTCCTCATCCTGATGATGAAACTTTAGCTTGTGCAGGACTGATATTACAAGCGGTTCGGGAAGGCAAAGAGGTCAGAGTTGTTTTTATTACAAATGGTGATGGCTTCAGTAAGGCAGTGACTAAAAACTATGGTATCAGGAACCCGCAACCTCAAGATTACTTGCACCTCGGTTATGACCGACATCAGGAAGCTTTATCTGCGGCAAGACTCTTAGGCCTTGCCTCCGAGGATTTACTTTTTCTGGGTTATCCAGATGGCGGAATAATGGATTTATGGGAAAAAAATTGGGATTATGCTCAGCCAAAATTAGCTTTAAATGGTCATATTTGCTCACCTTATTCCTTTAGCTATGAAGGCAATGCCTTACATTGTGGAGCTAATTTAGTGAAGAATCTTATAGATATTTTAACTGAATTTTATCCCACAGATATTTTCTATCCTCATGAGGATGATGAACATCAGGACCACAAAGCTACTAATGCTTTTGTCCAGTATACTCTTACATTGCAAGGTTATGCAGGACGAGAATGGGCATATATAGTTCACAAATATGTACAGCAGATGGATTTATATCATGTACCTTTAACTCCAGAGGAAACAAAACAAAAATGTAGCGCAATAAGAGAATATCATAGTCAGTGGAAAGTAGCTGAGGATTTTATGAGTTCTTTTTTTTACAAAAAAGAATATTTAGGGCCAAAGAATAAGATCTATTTGACTTATGGGAACAAGTACCATCCCTCGAGTTTTCCGGAATTAAGGATTATTATTCAAACAAAAAATAAGATTGATACTGAAAAAGTATATACTTTGCAGATACGATGTTTTTATGAAAAAACAGTTGGAAGATTAGATTTACTAGTACATAGAGGTAAAATATATACAAAAAAACATGCCTACAACAGGTGGGAGATAGCTGCTTCTGCCCTAGCTTTGAAAATCCAGGAGAATCAAGTAGGTATTAGTTTACCATTTTCAACAATAAAAGGTGTTAAAGCCCTACTTATAAATGGCGAAGTGTTAAGTGGGGATAAAATATTGGATAAAAGTACTTACAAATTAGTTATGTTAACGAAATTAACATAAACGATGGTGATAGTGATGAACCTTGATTTATCTTTTTTTTATCCAAACGGTACCACGGTATATGTGCTACCATCTCTTGCTAAACCACGTTTGGTCATACCAAAAACTACCTTGGGCTGGAGATGGAAATATAGTGACTTATATCATGCATTTCGGTGGCAGGGGCGGGTTTATCGGCAATATATTAGAGCTGTGAGTCTATTGGGTATGGGAAAATATCAAGTGGTATCTGATGATTATTGTCCTCTTGTGGACTTTATTAAGGATGTAATGCCCCAAGCATCTATTTCGGTAGTTAAAGTAGGGCCCATGGTACCGACCCAAAAAGCAACGGCACAACTGGTTAATAAAAAGGGTGAAATTGTTGGTTACTTAAAATATGGAATAAAGTCAGCTGCGCAAAAAAGAATAAAATGGGAACATCACGTTCTTTCTCAATTACCTTCCGACCTAGGACCTGAACCTCTCAAAATAGAGCAGGTAGGTGAGGGTACAGCCCTCCTACTTTCACCCCTGCCGGGGAAATGTATCAGAGCATCTTCTTGGCCTCCCTCTGGTTTGAGCTGGCATTTGCAAAGAATGATACTTCCTCGTTCTTACTCTATTGATAAGCATCCTTATATTTGTATTTTGAAAAGTAAGGCACAGCTGGATATTAATCCTTGGCTAAAGAAGTTAGCAAATAATTTATGGCCTGTTAGTATTCAACATGGTGACCTTACTCCCTGGAATGTGTTACGAACAAATCAAGGAGTTTATTATCTAATAGATTGGGAATATGGTGTTTTAGAGGGGTTCCCTTATATGGATAGCATTTATTATATGATGGCAGTAGCCTTTTGGATTCAGCGACATAGTCCTGCTAGAGCCTTTGAGGATATAAAAGTTTTTCTTACTAAAGAGAAGCAACTTAAACAGGAAGAAGCTGAAGCAATCATATGCCTTACTGCCTATCATTGTTATATCCAGGATGAGGAAGATGGTATATTGTTAGATGCACCTATCCAGCAATGGCGTCAGTGCATTTGGAGTATAAAACAGCTATAAGGGAGGAAATAACTGATGAGGAACATTTTCATCATCGGGTCGAAAGGAATTCCTGCTCGTTATGGGGGTTTTGAAACCTTCGTCGAAAATTTAGTTAAAAATATGGAGCACCAGGAAGATTTATTTTTTCATGTATCCTGTTTGGGTACTACAGAGAAAGTTGATTATAAAAATGTCAGGTGTTTTCCCGTTAGAGTACCCAATATAGGCAGTGCCAAAGCAATCCTTTATGACTTTTTCAGTTTGCGATTATGTATAAAACATATTAAAGCTAATGGGTTCACCAACAGTATCATATATATTCTAGCCTGTCGCATAGGACCCTTGCTGCCTGCATACCTGAGAGCTCTAAAATTATTGGGAGTGCAAGTATTTGTTAATCCCGATGGTCACGAGTGGAAGAGGGCTAAATGGAATAGTTTTATTAAATGGTACTGGAAGCTATCGGAACGCTATATGGTAAGTAAAGCCGATTTGGTAATTTGTGATTCCTTAGTTATTGAGGATTATATTAAAAAAGAATATAAAAAATTTTCACCTGCAACAACTTATATCTCTTATGGAGCTTATCTTTCTACTGTAGAAAATTCCGCTGAATATTTAAAATGGTTGCATGAAAAACAAAGTAGGGAATATGGCTATTATTTAGTGGTGGGCCGGTTTGTACCGGAAAATAATTATGAATATATAATTAAAGAGTTTATGCAATCCCCTAGCAAGAAGAAGTTAATATTTATCACCAATTTTGAAAAAAATAAGTTTTATCACAGATTATATAAAAACACACATTTTTACAAGGACGAGCGCATAATATTTGGTGGTACCATATATGACCCGGGTTTACTAAGAAGAATTAGACAAGGGGCTTATGGATACATTCACGGTCATGAAGTGGGAGGGACTAATCCTTCTCTTTTGGAAGCTTTGGCCTCCACCAGATTAAATATGGTATTGGATGTAGATTTCAATCGGGAAGTGGCAGATAACGGGGCATTGTATTTCAGCAAAGAGGTAGGTTCTTTGGCTTCTTTAATTGAAAGGGCTGAGAAATTTTCCGCGGAAGAGCTTGAGGATTATGAAAACAGAAGCCGGGAGACCATCAGGACTAAATTTTCCTGGGAATTAATATGTCATAAATATACAAAATTATTTAAAAATTAGTATAAATACTGAAAAATTATTTCTTCAGTGGGAGTTTATAACTCCTTCTGAAGCTAAGAACTCTCTTTATCAGAAGATGTTTGTTAAATTCCTCACGACGGAGGTAAACAGGTGAAAATTTTAGTAACGGGTGCCGGAGGACAATTAGGTACGGAGGTATGTACATATTTACGTTCCCTGAAATACATGGTAGTGGGTGCCACCAGAAGGGAGCTGGACATTACAAAATTTAAAAAGGTACATACTTTTATTATGCAAGAAAAACCGGATTATGTTATAAATTGTGCAGCTTTAACTGATGTAGCCGGTTGTGAAAAGAAAATTAGGGATGCATACTTGATTAATGCGGTAGGTCCGCAAAATCTGGCTTCTGTTTGCATGGATAGTAATGCAGTTCTCGTCCATATTTCATCTGATTATGTGTTTGATGGAAAAAAATCTACTCCTTATCTGGAATTTGATCATGTTAATCCTTTAAGTATCTATGGAAAATCAAAGTTGGCCGGTGAACAGATGATTCAAGTCCTTTGCCCTCGTCATTATATAATCCGAACATCATGGCTTTATGGATTAGATGGCAAAAATTTTGTTAAAAAAGTGTTGGATTTGGCTAGGGAAAATAAAGAAATAAGAATTGTTAATGACCAAAGGGGTACTCCTACCTATACGAAAGATTTAGCTGCAGTATTAGAGTATCTCATAAATACTGGAGCTTATGGGACTTACCATGTATCTAATAGTGGGGAATGTACTTGGTATGAATTTGCTTCGAAAATAGTAGAGCTTTTCCAGTTAGAAACCACGGTTAAACCTATAAGTTCTTCAGAACTGGATGATTATGTAAAAAGACCCGTGTATTCTGTACTAAGAAATTATCTATTAGAGCTTACTGGTGATAAAATCATGAGACCTTGGTTTGAGGCTTTGCAAGATTATGTGGGGGAGTGGAAGAAGCTTGATAGATAATCTTAATGGAAGGCAAATAGTAGATTATCATTGTCACATCTTACCACATTTAGATGATGGTCCGAAGGAGTGGGAAGAAGCTCTCAAATTAGCCGAAAGGGCAAAAAATATAGGCATAGGAGAAATCATTGCCACACCTCATTATGAGGAAGAGGTATATGAGAATACGCGTGAGAAAATCTTAGAGAAAGTAGAGAAATTTAATAATTTCTTGAAGAAAAGGGACGTTAACATAATCATATATCCTGGTGCAGAAATTATGATGAGTCCTTCTACGCCTCAACTTATTCAGGAAAATAAGGTGATGACCATAAAAGATGAGGGAGAATCAGTTTTGCTGGAACTACCTTGCCATATCTTTCCCTTATGGGGGGAAACTGTTCTCCTAGAAATAATGAATTTAGGTGTTTCACCTATTTTGGCTCATCCGGAAAGGTATGAGTGGTTAGATATGGAATGGGCCCACAGGATGTATAGGAAAGGAGTCCGTTTCCAGATTAATTGGAGTAGTTTAACGGGAAAGTATGGAGCTAGAGCAAAGCGAAAAGCCCAGAATTTTTATACCCAAGGTTTGGCAAGTTATTGGGGTTCTGATGCCCATTCAGCTCAGGAGATGAAGGCTTTAGGTACTATAAAGCAAGGAAAGGTATCTGTGAAAAGTAGGTTTACCTTAAATATAAATGGCTTTTGTAAAAGGGCCTTTGATCTAATAATAGGGACTATAAGTTTAGTGTTCGTTTCACCGCTACTTATAATCATTGTTATAGCCATCAGAGCTGACTCTAAAGGACCTGCTTTATTTAGCCAGGAAAGAATAGGACGTAATTGTGTTAATTATAAGTGCTACAAATTTAGAACTATGTATCTAGGAAATGAAAAAATATTACAAGCTTATCTTACCCAAAACCCTAAGGTTATGGAGCAGTGGGAGAAATACGCTAAATTAAAAGTAAATGATCCTCGCATAACTAGAACAGGAAGAATTCTGCGAAAATTCAGCCTTGATGAGCTTCCTCAACTTCTTAATGTTTTAAAAGGAGAAATGAGTCTAGTTGGTCCTCGACCTTATTTACCTAGGGAGAAGGATAAGATGGGAGAATATGTTTTTGATATTACCAAGACAAAGCCCGGTATTACAGGACTTTGGCAGGTTAAAGGCCGTAATGATATAGATTTTCAGGGGCGGCTTAAGTTAGATGCTTGGTATGTGGTAAATTGGTCTTTCTGGCTGGATATTACTATTTTGTTACGCACCGTGGAAGTAGTGATTATCGGCAAGGGAGCATATTGACCACGCAAAAAAGGCGGGGTTGATTTGAAAAAGTTTAACTCTTTTAGAGCAGTAGTGGTGGTTATATTTTTAACAGGGTTTGCTAAGGTGCTGGGTTTTTTCAGAGAAATGGTGATAGCAAGTAACTTTGGTACAGGATGGGAAATAGATACTTTTTTAATGGCTTACATTATCCCGTGTTTTGTGGCAGAAATTATTTCCGATGCTTTGGGGACATCTATTATACCTGTTCTGACGGAAGTAAAAAGTAAGTTAGGTTCTAGTGCGGTGCTTGTTTTACTAAATAAAATATTATTTGCAGTAACCTTCTTAAGCCTGCTTATAATTCTGGGATGTTTTTATAGTGCTCATCCTGTTATTGATCTGATAGCTCCGGGATTTACCCCCAGCTCAAGGTTGCTGACCGTTAAGTTGTATAGGATTTTACTGCCCATGTTGTTCTTTTTAAATGTTGTTTCCATATTTGTAGGTTTTCTCCAGACTAATCTTCGTTTTACTGAACCGGCTATAGTTACAGTGCCCATGAATCTATGTATTCTGGGGTGCATCTGTTTGTTTTCTAGGTCGCAGGGCATTTATGCTTTAGCTGTAGGCTATACCGTTGGTACAGCTGCTCAGTTATTAGCCGTTATCCCCCCTGCTTGGAAACAGGGCTATAGGATGACCATAAGTAAACCTTATTTTGATTCTAATCTAAGAAAAGTAGGATATTTATCTATCCCTGTATTGATAGGGCTGGTAGTAGAAAAGATAAATCCCCTTGTTATTCGTATGTTGGCTTCGGGATTGGAAGAGGGAAGTATTTCTGCCCTCCATTACGCCCGTATGTTGAAAGTGTTTCCACAAGGTGTTTTTCTCATGGCCTTGGCCACAGTGGCTTATCCCACCTTATCTGCAAATGTAGTAGATCAGGACATGGATAAGTTCAGGGCTTCTTTGCAGAGATGGCTGCGCCTATTACTTATGTTCGCGTTGCCTATGACGGTGGGCCTGATTGTACTTAGGGAGCCTGTGGTGCGGTTAGTTTATCAGCGAGGAAGTTTTGATGCCACTTCAACGGTCCTTACGTGCATTGCTTTACAATATTATGCTTTGGGCCTTCCCGCCGTGGGAATATGGGAACTATTGAGCAGGGCTTTTTATTCCTTAAATGACACGCGTTCACCTATGATAAGCGGGATAATTTCGGTATTTATCAATATTTTTTTGGCTATAGTCTTAGTTAAGGCTATGGGTCACGGGGGATTAGCCTTAGCATCTTCTATCTCTATAACCTTTACTGTTCTTTTATTAATATATGGTTTGAGGAAAAAAGGCTTGTATATTATCCAGACTCTCCAACTAGTAACTTTTACTAAATTTCTGACGGCTTCTTGTTTAATGGGGCTGGGGGTTAAAAATTCATATGTTTATCTAGGTATGAAGTTAAATACTTTTTCTTATTGTGCGGAAGTAAGCTGTTTAGTTTCTATTCTGATAGGGGTTTTGCTTTATTTTTCTCTACTGTATTGTTTTTTCTTACCCCATTCTAATAAATATATATGTGGGAAAAACCCTTTCTTTAAAAGGAAATGAGATGAAGAGGTGTAAAAATAGTGAAGATTCTTATTACTGGCGGTGCCGGTTTTATTGGGAGCAATTTCATCCATTATGTCTTAAAGAGAAACCCGGATTGGTATATTGTTAACCTGGATAAGCTCACTTATGCCGGAAATTTAGACAACTTGCGGGATATTGAACATTCGGTACAGCATGAATTTATACGAGGAAGTATCGAAAATAGAGAATTGGTTAATTATCTGTTCTCTTTGCATAAATTTGACGTTGTGATAAATTTTGCTGCTGAATCCCATGTGGACCGCAGTATTAAGGATGCAACAGTTTTTATAGAGACCAACATTAAAGGTACACAGATTTTGTTAGATGCTTGCAGGGAACATGGGATAGATAAATTTTTACAAGTATCCACAGATGAGGTCTATGGTTCTGTAGGGCCTCAGGAAGAGGCTTTTACGGAAGAAAATCATTTACAACCTAATAGCCCTTATTCAGCCAGTAAAGCAGCAGCTGATCTGTTAGTTAGGTCTTATCATAATACTTACGGTCTACCTACAGTTATTACTAGATGCTCTAATAATTATGGGCCTTATCAATTTCCGGAAAAATTAATACCTTTGATGATAATTAATGCCCTGGAAGATAAAACTCTACCCGTATATGGTGATGGAAAAAATATTAGGGATTGGATTCATGTGGAAGATCATTGTCGTGCTTTGGAACTAGTAGTGTTAAAAGGTGTTAGTGGTGAAGCATATAATGTCGGTGCAGATTGTCAACTGAAAAATATAGAGGTAGTAAAAATGATTTTGCATGTTCTTAAGAAACCGGAATCTCTAATAACGTTTGTAATTGACAGAGCGGGACATGATGCCAGGTATGCAGTCGATGCTAGTAAAATTAAAGCACAGTTGGGGTGGTTACCTCACTATAACTTTAGGGATTATCTGCCTAAGCTTGTTCAATGGTATAGAGAGAATGGAAAGTGGTGGAGAAAAATAAAGCAGGGGGGATAAGGGTGGCTGAATGTACAAGAAAAGGAATCATCTTAGCAGGAGGTTCCGGAACCAGGTTGTATCCATTAACTCAGGTTATCAGTAAACAATTAATGCCCGTCTATGACAAACCTATGATTTATTATCCCCTCAGTACTTTAATGTTAGCCGGTATCAAGGATATATTGATAATTACCACACCTCAAGATCAAACTCTCTTTCAAGGGCAATTAAAAGATGGTCAGCAATGGGGAATACAAATTTCTTATGCGATTCAGTCTAAACCCGAAGGAATTGCCCAGGCTTTACTCCTAGCTGAGGAATTTTTGGCCGGGCAAAAATCGGTATTAATCTTAGGGGATAATATCTTTTATGGCCAGGGGCTTACGGAAAAGTTACATCAGGCTATGATACAGCAAGAAGGAGCTACAGTATTTGCATATTGGGTAAAGGAACCGCAAAATTATGGCGTGGTAGAGTTTGATGAAGCAGGAAGACCTGTTACTTTAATAGAAAAACCAACTTGTCGTCCTTTTTCTAATTATGCTGTGACAGGACTTTATTTTTACGATGAGCAAGTGGTTACTTGGGCTAAAAAGCTTAATCCATCGGCTCGAGGAGAACTGGAGATAACGGATCTTAATAGAATTTACTTAAATAAGGGGCAGTTAAAGGTAATAAAATTGGGAAGGGGTTATGCTTGGCTGGACACAGGTACTCCTAGGTCCCTAATGAATGCAGCTTCCTTTGTACAGACAATAGAAGAAAGGCAGGGGCTAAAAATTGCCAGTCCGGAAGAAATCGCCTTTCGCTTGGGCTTTATTTCTAAAGAAAAATTAAAGTTGACGGCAGAATCCCTAAAAAAGAACGGATATGGTTCATATCTGTTAAGTCTTATTGGAGAGGAGGGAGCTATATGAAAATATCAGAAACCAAGCTTGCGGGAGTAAAGTTAATCGAACCGGATATCTTTGGCGATGAACGGGGCTTCTTTTTGGAAATATGGAATAAAAAGCGTTACGAATCCTTAGGAATACAGGAACAGTTTGTACAAGATAATTTATCTTTATCAAGACAAGGTGTCTTACGGGGACTACATTTTCAATATCCTTGTGGTCAAGGAAAGCTGGTCACTGTGCTGTGGGGAGAAGTTTTTGATGTGGCCGTGGATATCAGGGTAGGCTCGCCTAGCTTCTGTCAGTGGGTAGGAGTCAAACTTTCTGCAAAGAATAAAGCTCAACTTTTTATTCCGGAGGGATTCGCCCACGGGTTTTGTGTTTTAAGTGAATATGCTCTCTTTGCTTATAAATGTTCAGAATTTTATAACCCCACTACTGAAGGGGGCATCTGTTGGAATGATCCTCAAATAGCTATTGCCTGGCCGATAAAAGAGCCACTGCTGTCAGAAAAGGATAAAAAATATCCCAAGCTTAGTCAAATACCATTACAAGATCTTCCTTTTTTCGAAGATGTCAAGGTAACAAGGTAGAATATGCTAAAATATGCCTATTATTCTTCCATTTCTTTCATTTCTGGAGTATAATCGTATAGTGGATGTATTAAAGAATTGTGGCTAAACGGAAAAACTATAAGTACCCATGAAGCAGAGGGTTTAATCAAAACTCTTTTTTTTATTTTATTTTCCCTTTTTTTATTTTTTTGAGCTTTTATGTTCTTTATTACGAACTGCTAATTCGCGTGAACGAACAGTAGGATTTTCAATAATAATAGCAGAGATTGTGGGCAACATTGCAAATATATGGTATAAAAGTATTCGTCAATAAAAACACAAAATATTGTCAACAGAAGCTGCGAACCTTAATGAAAAGTTAGTAAACCCTATTTATCAGTATCTTTTAAATAATCATCAATATTGGCACGAATTATGCAAGCTAATGAATATGTTAGCTGCAGAAATTCTAAAATGAAGGAGGATTAGCCTTATGAAAAAAAAATCTGTAGTAATAGTAGGTTTCGGAAATATAGGGCATTACGCTTATGAAAGTGTAACAGCAGAAAAGGATATGGAATTAAAAGGTATTGTAGAAACGGCTCCTAACATGCCTGACAATGTAGATGGTATACCCATAGTTTCAGATGTTAGTTCCTTAGAAAAACCCGATGTAGCTATTTTGTGTGTACCAAGTCGCTTAGTAAAAAAGATTGTACCCTTATATCTGGAAAAAGGCATTTGTACAGTTGATCCCTATGATATTCATGGTGAAACCATGTTGGAGCTGCGGAAAGAATTTGATGATATTGGGAAGAAAAATAATGCCGCATCTATTATAGCGGCAGGTTGGGATCCCGGTTCTGATTCCATGATTAGAGGGATTATGAAATTGATGGTGCCTAGGGGAGTAACTCATACCAATTTTGGCCCGGGAATGAGTATGGGCCATTCCGTAGTAGCTAAAGCTGTAGAGGGAGTAGAGGATGCTGTTAGCTTGACTATACCTGTTGGTACAGGATTGCATCGCCGTTTGGTGTATGTAAAGCTTAAACCGGGTGCTGATTTAGAAAAAGTAGAAGCTCAAATAAAACAAGATAATTACTTCAGAAATGACGAGACCTATGTTTATGCTATTGATGATATAGAAGATGTTAAAGATATGGGGCATGGTGTACATATAGAACATAAAGGGAAAGCCGGTATAACCCACAATCAGATAATTGATTACGTGCATCATATCAACAATCCTGCTGTTACGGCTCAGGTCTTAACTTCGGCTGCTCGAGCTGTTACGAAACAAAAACCCGGTTGTTACACGCTCTTAGAAGTTCCTATTGCTGATTATTTAAATATGGATTTAGAAACTTTAGTAAGGAAAATGGTTTAAACTAAGTCGGCAATATAGGAATAAATAGCTAGTAGGAAAAGAGGTGATGAGCTAAGAACAATAAAACTTAGGTTAAACTAACAAAACTAAATACATCAGCGTAGAAGGGAGTAATAATATGGAAAATTTCGGATTATTATCAATACTACCACCTGTAATTTCAATTGTCCTAGCCTTAGTTACAAAGGATGTAATTACGTCATTATTTTTAGGTTGTTTTTCAGCTTTTACTATTCTAGCAGGGGGTAATATCTTAGTTGGTATAAGTGATACACTGATGTCCTTTATTAAGGTATTTGAAAGCAATGGCAATACCATTTGTATAGGAATCACAGTTTTGCTCGGCGGATTACTGTATGTCACAGAAAAATCAGGAGGAGTACAAGGTTTTGCAAAATTCTTTACTTCTAAAAGATCATTTATTAAAACAAGAAGAGGTGCAGAAATATTCTCTTGGTTTATCGGTATAATAGTATTTACTTCAGGTACGGTTAGCGCTTTAATTACAGGAACTGTGGCTAGACCTTTAACAGATGCTTTTAAAGTACCTCACGAAAAATTAGCGTACATTGTCCACTCCACTACTTCTCCGGTTTGTGCTCTCTTACCCTTGAGTGCTTGGGGTGCTTATATGATCGGCTTAATTCAGGCTCAAGGTATTGATAATCCTGCTGCTGTAATGGTTAAGTCAATCCCCTTGAATTTCTACAGTATAATCGCCCTATTTTTAGTGTTATTCTTTGCCATTTCCGGTAAAGATTACGGTCCTATGGTGAAAGCTGAACAAAGAGTTAAAGAGACAGGGCTCCTTGATGCACCTAAAGGCACTATGGACCAAGAAGAACAGGCTCAAGAAGCGGCAGCAGCCAGTGAGATTCAACCTACTACTATGTGGAATCTTGTTTTACCTATTATTGCAATGACAGTAATGATTATTGCCGGTTTATTGATTACAGGTAAAGGTAATATTCTGGAGGGAGCCGGCATGACAGCTATTTTATGGGGTAATACCTTTGCTATATTTGTCGCTTTAATTATGTACACTTCCCAAAAAATCATGACTTATAAAGAATTTATTAATATCATGTTTGAAGGGGCAGGTAAATTACTACCAATTGCTTTTATTCTTATTTTTGCTTGGTCATTAGGCGGTGCAGTTAAACAACTAGGCACTGGTGTTTTTTTGGCTGAAACTCTTTCCGGTATCATTACACCCGCTTTTTTACCTCCATTAATTTTTATTATCAGTTGTATTATTTCTTTTGCTACGGGCAGTTCTTGGGGGACTATGGCTGTTATGTGTCCTATTGCTTTACCTATGGCTATTGCTAGTGGTGCTAATATTGCTCTTTGTTTCGGTGCTATTGTAGGGGGAGCTCTTTTCGGTGATCATTCCTCACCTATATCAGATAGTACTATAATGTCCTGCTTTACTACCCGGTGTGACATTATGGATCATGTTAGGACTCAATTACCTTACACTCTGACGGCAGCAGCAGGCGCCATGGGGATATACTTAATTTTAGGTTTTGTATTTTAATTTGCTTTTTAAAATTTGTGATATATTTGTTTTATATTTAAATATATATAGCAAAACAAAAATATGGGTAACTTCAAATAAGTAGTGATTACTTCAGAAGTTACCCATATCTCATAAGTGGTGACGGGAGGGAAAACCTATGGAATGTAAAGATTTCTTATCAGAAGCACAGAAGATGAGACAAAAACTTGTAGATATTAGAAGAGATATACATATGCATCCTGAACTTGATTTTGCTGTACATAGGACCGTGGGAAAGGTAGAAGAAATATTAGCATCTCTAGGGATTGAGACCAAAAGGGTTGCCGGCACAGGTTTGGTTGGTTTATTAAAGGGAAGCGGTCAGGGCAAGACTGTAGGATTAAGGGCGGATATGGATGCTCTACCTATAAATGATGAAAAGCAAGTGGAGTATGCTTCGCAAGTGCCTAATAAAATGCATGCTTGTGGACATGATGTACATACTACGGTACTTTTAGGCGCAGCCCTACTTTTGAGTGCAGCCAGGGATACATTTTCGGGTAACGTAAAGTTTCTTTTCCAACCTGCCGAAGAAACTGATGGAGGAGCTTTACCCATGATAGAGGAAGGGGTCATGGAAAATCCCCGTGTTGATGGAGTCTTTGGACTTCATACTTGCCCTGATTTAGAAGTAGGTAAAATTGGAATAAGTTATGGCAAAGCATATGCCGCATCGGATATGTTTGATGTTAGGATTTTTGGACAAGGAAGCCATGGAGCTGCTCCCCACCAGGGTGTTGATGCTATAATGGCAGGTGTTCAGGTTGTTAATGCTTTACAAACCTTTGTGAGTCGTAATGTAGACCCAGTGGATTCTGCCGTAGTAACAATCGGAAAATTTCAGGGAGGATATCAGAGAAACGTTATCGCTGATAAGGTAGAACTTTCCGGGATTATTCGCACACTGGATCCGGGTACCCGTGAATTGGCACGGGAAAGGGTAACAAAAATTATTAATAATGTAACGGAGGCTATGGGAGCACGTGCTGAAATAGATTTTATGCCCAGTTATCCCTCGCTCATCAATGATAGTGGCATGGTGGACTTAGCTAAAGAAAATGCGGAAGCCTTGCTGGGTAAAGAAAATGTAGTATTAGTAGAAAAACCCACCATGGGAGTAGAAGATTGTGCTTACTTTTTACAAAAAGCTCCCGGTGCCTTTCTGCAGTTAGGAGTACGAAATAAAGAAAAGGGTATTGTCTATCCTTTACATAATAGCCTTTACGATGTAGATGAGGATTGTCTGCCTATTGCAGCTGCATTAACGGCATGCAATGCAGTACGTTTTTTACAGATGAAATAACTAATAGGGGCTGCCTGAGGGGCAGCTTTTCTCTAATAGGGATGTTTAATTATTGTATTTAAATTAATAATATATAAAAAAGGAAATATGAGTTATTTCGTCGAACTAAAACATATAATTTGATGAAAAAAGGAGCTCGCTTCATGAATATACCGGCGGTAATGGTCTTTTTACTTATGTTACTGGTTATTCTAGTAGCAATAAACTATAAAAAATGGTGGCTCTTGCCTATAGTGATAGTTATATCGGCATTCCTTAGATTTTACGTATTATATTGAGGCCCGAGGTTAAATCCTCGGGTTTTTTTGTTAAGCCAAATATTCTATTACTCATTAAAAAGAAACTAAATGTAAAAGCTATAAATATTAATGGAGTGATAGGGAATGAAATCAGCATGAAAAAATGGAAACAGATTTTATTAAGCATTTTAATACCGGAAGCAGCAGGAATGATTAGTGGGCTGGTAGCTTTTCAAATTTTGGGTGGTAAATTTACAGGCTATAAGAAACCGTCTTTTACGCCTCCCGATTACGTTTTTGGACCTGCATGGACAGTACTCTACGCTTTAATGGGTATAGCCTCTTACCGTGTATGGAAAATTAGGCAGCATGATCAAAAAAGAGCTAAAAAAGCCCTTAATTTCTATAGTGCACAGCTTTTTTTCAATTTCTTATGGTCTATTATATTTTTTGGTTTAAGGTATAGGGGTCTAGCTTTTCTTGAGATATTAGTATTACTTATATTAATTGTGCAAACAACAGTGGAGTTTTTTAAGCTGGATAAAATAGCGGGTTATTTGATGATTCCCTACTTTCTTTGGGTGTCCTTTGCAACAATACTAAATTATTCTATTTGGCAACTTAATAGATAAAATACTAGATAGACAAATAACAATATATGTAAATATTGAGAAATATAAAAAATTCATATAATTGAAAATAATAAAGGAAAAAGCAGAATATTAGAGGAATTTAGTAGTATATACAAGATATAGAGAAAGAGATTTGGAGGGAGGAAGGGTACCATGAAAAGTATAGGTTCTAAATTTGCTCTATACTTTACTGTCACTTTGTTAATTGTTTGTGCTGGTTTAAGTATTTTATCCTATCATAATGCTTCCCAGGCCCTTATTAAAAAGGTAGAAGAGGAACTACCGGAGAAAGCCGCTGATGCAGGCAAATATATAGAAGTCTGTATCGATAAGCGTTTTAAAGAATTACAAACCATAGGTGATTGGTACTTAACAAGCAACTTAACATGGGACGAACAAAAAAGGATGTTAGATTATCAAGCAAAAAGATTAGGCTATTTGACTTTGGCAGTTGTAGATAACCAAGGGATTGCCCATTACACAGATGATACTACAACAGATTTATCGGAGCGAGATTACATAAAAAATGCCTTAATGGGAGTACAAAATCTCTCAGATCCTTTGCTCAGCAAAGTGACCGATGAAACAGTTTTTATGGCTGCTGTTCCCTTAGTAAATACGGAAGGAGATATCAAAGGTGCACTAATTGGCCGTTTAGATGGAAGTATCTTGAGTACTATCGTAGAAAATATCTCTTATGGTGCTAGTGGTTATGCCTTTATGGTTGATGAAAAAGGTACCATAATCGCTCATCATGATAAAAATGTAGCTAAACAACAACTTAATGTTATAAAAGAGGCTAATAAAGATTCCCAATACGCTTCTTTGGCTAGTGTAATAACAAAAATGATTAATAGAACAAAGGCTGCCGATAGATATTCGTATGCTGAGGAACAAAAGTATGCCGGTTATGCTCCCTTTGCTATCAACAATTGGTCTTTGGCGGTGAGTGCTCCCGTAGATGAAGTGTTGGCGGGACTTGTACCTCTGAAGAATTCGGCGGTAATAGCGAGTTTAATATTTATTGTAATCGGGATAATTATTGCTTTATTGGTAGGAAAACAAATGGCTGGTACTTTGAAAACGGTTACGACCCAAGCTGAAATTGTAGCTGAAGGAGATTTGAGCAAGGAAATTAACCAAAGGTTATTACAGCGTAAAGATGAAGTAGGTCGTCTAGCTCAGACGTTTGCTATTATGACAAGTTTTTTGCGCAAGACTACAGGGGAAATTAGTGCAGCAAGCCAAGAATTAGCTGCTTTTAGTGATAATTTAGCCCAAACTACCGAAAACGCTTCTGCCCAGATGCAAGAAATAACTGCTACTACGGAAGAGCTATCTTCGGGTTTTGAAGAGGTTACTTCCTCAACTCAAAGTATTTCCGATTCCAGCCAGCACATGGCAGAAACAGCATCTGAACTGGAAAATAAAGCACGCAATGCCTTTGTACAAAGTGAAGAAATTGAAAAACGCGCTGTTAAGTTAAAACAGGAAACCGTTACATCACAAAGATCTGCCCAAGATATTGGTGCTAAATTCCAACAGCGTATGGTAGAAGCTATTGAAAAGGCTCAAATAGTAAAAGAAATTACTCAAATGACTGATCTAATATCAGATATAGCTGAAGAAACTAATTTACTAGCTCTAAATGCTGCTATTGAAGCAGCAAGAGCCGGAGAGCAGGGTCGTGGTTTTGCCGTTGTAGCAGAAGAGGTTAGAAAACTGGCTGAAGAATCGGCTCACACGGTAGCAAAAATTCAGCAATTAACTAAAGACGTTCAAGTATCAATCAATGACTTAATCAAAGATACGAAGGGATTATTAGAATATCTTAACTCAAATGTAAAAAATGATTATGATAAATTTGTACAAGTTAGCGAGCAATATCAGGGTGACGCTAAGCTGTTTTCTACTATGATGAGGGAAACATTAACTATGGCCAGTGAAGTACTAAGTAGTATTAATATGATAAAAACAGCTATTTCAGAAGCAGCTGTAGCTGTGGAGCAAAGTGCTTTAGGTTCGGCAGAAATCGTTAAAAGTACGGATATAACTAATAAGTCACTGATAGAGACAAATAAAACTTCTGCTAAATTGGCTGAAATGGCTGATAATATGGAAGAGTTAATAAATAGATTTAAATTATAGCTAAGCTATTTATAGAAAGAGGTGTAGCATGTCCTCCCCGATAAAGCGTTTATTGGGTAGCAATGTACGCAGGATTTTAGATTTCTTAAATGATGGAATAATCATAACAGATGAGAAAGCTATAGTACATTATATTAACTCTGCTTATACCTTGTATTCTGGTTTGGAGTTTGAAGATATTGTGAATAAATATCTTCCCGAAGTTAGACCCGGTGCTATGTTACCCAAAGTATTGGAAGATCATAAACCTATCAGGAATTTCCCGAGAAAAGTAGGTAAGGTTGAATCGTATTGCGATTTTATACCTATTATTATTGAAGGAAAGTTGGTAGGAGGAATTGCTATAGTCAAAGATGTGGTAAGAATTAAAGATTTACTGCAACGGTTAGAGGAAAGTAAAGAAAAGATTGTTCAGCTAGATAATAGAGTAAAAGATTCTTTTAAAGCAAAATTTACTTTTAGCTCCATAGTCGGAAGAGAAGGTGGATTAAAAAACACCATCACCATGTGTTATAAGGCTGCTCAAACAGATAGCCCTGTTTTATTGCTAGGGGAAAGTGGGACAGGCAAGGAAGTTTTAGCTCAATCTATTCATAATGCCAGTAAAAGAAAGGAATATCCTTTTGTCGATATTAATTGTGGGGCTCTTCCGGAGAATCTGTTGGAAAGCGAATTATTCGGTTATGAGGCAGGCGCTTTTACAGGGGCTAGGAAAAATGGAAAACTAGGTTTATTTGAAATCGCTAACGGAGGCACTATTTTCCTTGATGAAATCACAGAAATGCCAATTAATTTACAAACCAAGCTATTAAGAGTTTTGCAGGAACAAAGGATTTTAAAAATAGGGAGCGAAAAAGCACTAGAGATTAATGTCCGTGTAATTGCTGCAACTAATAAAAATGTCTTAGAACTAGTTAAGGAAAAAAGCTTTAGAGAAGACTTATATTTTAGATTAGCGGTCTTTGTTATAAGCATTCCTGCTTTACGAGAAAGAAAAGAAGATATTACTCTGTTAGTACAAAAGTTTATTGAAGAACAGCAACGGAAGCAGAAACATGTCATTTTTGTAAATAGTGATGCTATGCATATCCTTAAATATTATGATTGGCCGGGTAATATCAGGGAGATAAAAAATATTATCGAATATGCATGTAATGTTACAGAAGATTATACTATCAAACCAGAAGATATCCCTCAGAATATCTTAAAATTCAGTAGCGTAAAAAGATTAGTTGAACAAAAAAGGAATAACATGACTCTAGCACAGATTGTGGGAGATGTAGAGAAAAAAATAATAAGGGACTATTTAACTTTATATGGAAATGATGTGCCAGCAAAGAAAAGAATTGCCCAAGAATTAAATATTTCTATTGCTACGTTATATAACAAGATAAAAAGATATAGTTTGTAAGAAGAGCTTGGTTAATTTATAAAGTATTATAAATTTATAAGAAATTAGAAATGACAATTCATCACTTGCAACAGTGACTTTTGTGTTATAAAAAAATAAAAAATTCTAAAAAATTAGAAGGCATGAAAGTTAATGCTTTTCTGAAACACCATAATTTATGGTGTTTTTTTTTGTACTTTTTTAATATTTCTTAGGCATTGGTTTTGCAATGATTAATTTATAGTAGGAAAAAACTTGCAAAGGAGGTTTAGTAAATGCGAAAAGTAGTTATTACTGCAGGGGTTAGAACAGCTTTAGGAAAAATGGGAGGAACCCTTAAAGATTTGCAACCTGAAGAATTATGTAGGATTGTCATTGAAGGTGTTTTAGAGAAAAGTAATTTGGGAAAAAGGTTAGTTGATGAAGTTATCTTTGGTCAAACCAAACAGTCTACAGATGCGCCTAATATTGCAAGGGTTGCAGCATTAAAGGCCGGTTTACCGGAAGAAGTTCCGGGCTATACCATTCATCGCCAATGCTCCTCAGGTATGCAGGCCATCATAAGTGCTGTGTGGCAGATTCAAACCGGCTATGCAGATATAGTTATAGCAGGTGGGGTAGAAAGCATGAGTACGGCACCATTCTATCTGCGTAGAGCAAGGTATGGTTATAGTGCAGGTAATGGAGTACTTTTAGATCCTAATACAGAAAGCCAACCAAGATCACAACCGGAAGAGATTTATGGGCGATTCAGCATGGGTTTAACGGCTGAGAATTTAGCAGAGAAATATCAAATATCAAGGACAGAACAAGACACATTTTCTTATTTAAGTCAAAGAAAAGCTATTCAAGCCATTGATGCGGGTAAATTTAAAGAAGAAATTATCGCTGTACCGGTATATGACAAGAAAGAAAAGAAGATAACATACTTCCAAGAAGATGAAGGTCCCCGCAGAAACACCTCATTGGAAAAGTTGGAAAAACTTAAACCGGTTTTTAAAGAGGGAGGAACTGTTACTGCAGGAAACAGTTCCAGCCGTAATGATGGAGCTGCTGCTGTTGTTGTTATGGCAGAGGAAATAGCAGCAAAAAATAAGCTTAAGCCTTTAGTTCGTTTTATCTCAACAGGCATAGCGGGGGTAAATCCCAGAGTGATGGGAATAGGGCCTGTCCCGGCAACACGAAAAGCTCTGGAAAGAGCAAATCTAAAACTTGAAGATATAAGTTTATTTGAATTAAATGAGGCTTTTGCAGCACAAAGTTTAGCAGTTATTAAAGAATTAAATATAAATGAGGAACTTGTTAATGTTAACGGTGGAGCTATCGCTTTAGGACACCCCTTGGGTTGTAGTGGTACAAGAATAGTTGTAACCCTAATTCATGAAATGATAAAAAGAGAACTAAAATTTGGGTTAGCTTCTCTCTGCGTGGCTGGAGGTCTGGGAATGACCAGTATATATGAAAATTTAAGATATTAACTAAAACGAGGTGATTTCCTTGAAACACAAGCATAAGTTTTATGCGATAAATGAAGCAATATCTCAGATTAAACAAGGTTCTAGGGTTATGGTAGGAGGCTTTGGTTTACGGGGATATCCCGATGTTCTTGTGGAAGCTTTGGCGGAAAGCGGTATTAATGATTTAACCATTATCAGTAATGATTTAGGCTCGCCAGGGATAGGTTTAGGAAAATTATTATCCAATGGGCAAATTAAAAAATTAATCGGTAATTATTATAATTGGAATCCTGATGTAGCCCAAGCCTATAATGAAGGGATAATTGATGTAACTCTTGTGCCTCAAGGAACTTTTGCCGAGGCCATAAGGGCGGCAGGAGTGGGAATACCAGCCTTTTATACTGCTACATCTGTAGGTACGGAACTAGCTAGTAACAAAGAAATTAGGGAATTTTCAGAAAAAAGCTATGTATTAGAAAGAGCTATTTCGGCCGATGTAGCCCTCTTAAAAGCATATAAAGCTGATAAATTAGGAAATCTAATTTATTACAAAACAGCAAGAAATTTTAATCCTGTTATGGCTATGGCAGCAAAGCTAGTTATTGTTCAGGTAGACGAAATAGTAGAAAGTGGCGAATTGAATTCTGAAAGTATCGTTACACCCCATATTTTTGTCGATATTTTGGTCAAAAAGGAGTGATAACATTGATAAATATATCTAAAGAAGAAGCAAAAAACAGGATAGCGAAGAGAATTGCTCAAGAGTTTAATGTAACTAAAGATATAGTGTTTATAAATTTAGGGGTGGGTATCCCTACTATGGTAGCTAATTATATTAACAACGAAAATGTATTCATTCAGGCAGAAAACGGTATTTTAGGTGTGGGTCCCTTAGCAGAGGGTGATGATATCGACTTTCAGCTAATTAATGCTGGACGACAGCCTGTAACCGAAAGAAAAGGGTGCAGTTATTTTGATAGCTCGGTTTCCTTCGGAATGATTAGGGGGGGCCATATAGATGTTACAGTAATTGGTGCTTTTGAAGTAGATGGGGAGGGTAATATTGCTAATTGGATTATACCTAATGGTAAACAATTGGGAGTAGGTGGAGCTATGGATCTTGTCAGTGGTGCTGGCAAAGTAATTATAGCTATGCAACATAATGGAAAAGATGGTAAGAGGAAGATCAAAAAAAGTTGTACATTACCCATAACCGGATTTCAAGAAGCTGATATGGTAGTGACGGAATGGGCCGTATTTTCTTTATATCAGGGCCGCTTAGTTTTACAAGAAATTGCCTCTGATATTACTTTAGACGAGCTGAAGAGTAGAACAGAAGCTGAATTTAAAATAAGTGATAATTTAATAGAGTTTAAAACCTGAATAGTATAAAAATTTGGTAAATAAAAGGAGGGTATAGCGTGAAAAGGGCCAGCAGATTTTTTGTTAAATTAGTTCAGGAATATCTACCAAACGCTTATGTATTAGCTATTGTGTTAACATTTATAATTTTCTTGTTGGGTATATTTGTAGCTAATAGAGGGCCTCTAGAAATGATTATATTTTGGGGAACAGGATATCCTGAATTGTTTCAGTTTGCTATGCAAATGGTTATGGTGTTGATCACAGGGTATGTTCTAGCAAAAACTAGGTTAGTACAAAGCTTTCTAAACATGATAACCGATAAAGCCACAACTCCTGGGCGGGCCATAATGATTACCTGTTTAGTCTCCTTTGTATCATGCTATTTAAATTGGGGTTTTGGTTTAGTTTTTGGTGCCTTGCTAGCGAAAGAGATGGGAACAAAAGTCAAAGGCTTGCATTTTCCCCTTATTATTGCTGCTGCTTATGGAGGGGATATAGTTAGAGGACCTTCATCATCTATACCTTTGGTAGTAGCGACTGAGGGACATTTTATGCAAGATATTATCGGTGTTATACCAGTATCTGAAACGCTTTATAGCAATTGGAATCTTCTAGTCACGCTATTTTTATTTATTTTACTTCCTATGGTATTTTGGAAAATGATGCCCTCGGAAGATGAAACTCTTGAGTTTATGAAGGAAAATAGCGCTGCTACGGCACCTCTTAAGGAAGAAATCAAAGAATATAAAACTTTTGCAGAAAAAATGGAGAATAGTAGAATTATTAATTTCTTGTTCGGTCTAATGCCTACTATTTATTTAATCACGTATCTGGTGGATAATGGATTATCTCTCAACTTAAATGTTATAATTTTGCTATTCTTTGCAATAGGGATAATGCTGCACGGTAATCCTATGAGTTATGTTAATGCAGTTAAAGAAGCAGTAGTAGCGGCACGGGGAATAATTCTTCAATTTCCTTTGTATGCTGGGATGATGGGTATGATGAAAGCTTCAGGTTTAGTAGTTATTATTGCAAATTGGTTTGTTAGCGTTGCTACACCAACAACTTTTCCTCTTTTTACGTTTTTATCTGCAGGACTTGTAAATTTGTTTGTGCCATCGGGAGGAGGGCAATGGGCTGTGCAAGGGCCTATAATGGTAGATGCAGCTGCAAAATTGGGAGCAGATTTACCAAAAACTATCATGGCTTTTGCTTGGGGTGATGCTTGGACCAACCAAATCCAACCTTTTTGGGCCTTGCCTGCTTTAGGTATAGCCGGGTTAGGAGCACGAGATATTATGGGGTATTGTGTTATTTGGACTTTTATATCGGCACTTGTTATCACAGGTATATTTCTACTAATTTAAAGGGCTCTTTTTAGAGCTCTTTTTTCTTTATTTTAATGTTGATATAGACCTTTAAAATGTGGTAAACTAAGAAAAATTTATTTTAATTGTGAGGAGAGATGAGTAGAGATGAGAAAAGTAGAGACCACGAAGATAATTTTGCCGGAAAACAGGATACCCGAATATTGGTATAATGTACAAGCAGATATGCCTAATCTGGTAGATCCTCCTTTGAATCCTCAGACCCAAGAGAATGTCGGGCCCGAGGATTTATTACAAATATTTCCCCAGGCGTTAATTGAGCAGGAAGTTAGTCAGGAAAGATATATAGAAATACCTGATGAAATAAGACGTATTTATCAACAATGGAGACCATCCCCTTTATTTCGCGCTCATAATTTAGAAAAAAAGTTGGGCACCCCTTGTAGAATCTATTATAAATATGAAGGTGTTAGCCCGGTTGGCAGTCATAAATTAAATTCTGCTGTGGCCCAAGCCTATTATAATAAACGGGAGGGCATAAAACGCTTAGCAACGGAAACGGGAGCCGGACAATGGGGAACAGCTTTAGCTTTAGCTTGCCAAATGTTTGATCTTCAGTGCAGTGTGTATATGGTAAGGATCAGTTTTGAGCAAAAGAAGTTTCGACGCTCATTTATGGAAGTTTATGGTGCTGAATGTATAGCTAGCCCCAGTTCCCAAACTCGTATAGGCCAAAAGGTTTTACTTGAAATGCCTGATACTCCTGGAACATTGGGGATTGCTATCAGTGAGGCTGTAGAAGATGCTATGGGAAGAGATGACACGAATTATGCCCTAGGCAGCGTACTTAATCATGTATGCTTACATCAGACGGTTATCGGACAAGAAGTGAAATTACAGCTGGAAATGGTGGATGATTACCCTGACGTTGTCATTGGTTGTTGTGGTGGCGGGAGTAATTTAGCGGGAATTACTTTTCCTTTTATCCCCGATAAATTGAAAGGTAAAAATGTGCGTCTGGTAGCTGTAGAACCCGCTGCTTGTCCCACTTTAACCAAAGGGACTTTTGCTTATGACTACGGTGATGTGGCTGGATTAACCCCTATAGTGAAGATGTATACTTTGGGGCATAGTTTTACTCCCCCGGGTATTCATGCAGGAGGTTTAAGGTATCACGGAGCTTCCCCCTTGGTCAGCCAGTTATATCACGATGGCTTATTAGAGGCGAAAGCCCTTGGTCAAAAGGGCGTCTTTGAAGCTGCTTTATTATTTGCCAGAACAGAAGGTATAGTTCCTGCCCCTGAATCATCCCACGCGGTAAAAGCTGCTGTAGACGAAGCTTTAGTAGCGAAAGAAGAGGGGAAAGCACGCAGCATTGTTTTTAATTTAAGTGGACATGGACATTTAGATTTAGCTGCTTACGAAAACTATTTTTCTGGAAACGTACAGGATGTGAATTATACTACCACAGATATTGCAGAAAACTTAAAAAATCTACCCGTAAAATAAGACTAGGTAGACAAGGTCCTTTTTCCCACGAATTTGTATAAAAGATACAACTTTGCTGGGTAAATTAAGTTATTTCGATGCATCTTCTTTGTAGAATCATCTATAAAGAAGATGCATTTTACATTATTACAACTAATATACAGGAAGAGGACGAGTATGATGAAAAGACAACAAAGGAATTTCTGAAAGAGCAGGAGAACATTAAAAAAAAGTAGAATCAGAAATTTGAGGTTGATTATATTAAATTAGTAAATTACTTAGTAGATGATGTTCAATTTACTTTTGTAGAGTATTTTTATATTTAGAATTAATAAATGTAAAGAGGATCAGGTTATGATACATAGACAACAAAGGAATCTAAGAAAGAAAAAGTATAGAATAAGATGGCGGAGAATAATCTTATTCTTTTGTTGTGTTATTGGTTTCTTTTGTGGAATTTACATAACTTTTAATACGTCATTTTCTCTACACAGAGGTACCTTGGCAAAATATCATATTGTAATAGATGCAGGACATGGTGGTTCCGATTGTGGAACTATTGGTGTTGAAACCGGCGTATATGAAAAAGATATTAATCTTGCCATAGCAACCAAACTACAAGCCGAATTAGAGAAACTTGGTGCAAAAATAACTATGACAAGAACAGAGAAAACCACTAAGGCTTTAGGTAATACGAAAAAGTTAAGTATAGAAGAAAGAGGAAGAATTATTGAAGCTATACAACCCGATATGACCCTTAGCATACACCAGAATTTTAATGAGGATAGTAACAAAATAAGGGGAACCCAAATTTTGTGCAATGGATCAACATCGGTAATGTTGGCAAGTACTTTGCAAGCTACCTTTAATAGCGAACTGAATACAGATTTAAATTATCTACAAAACGACTATAAGATTTTGAAATTTGGTAATCATCCCAGTGTTATTGTGGAATGTGGATTTTTATCTAATAAAAATGATGAAAAATTATTACAAACAAGTAAATACCAGAAGCGAATTGTAGAAGTGCTAGTAAAAGAGGTAGAAAATTATTTATTAAATCAGGAAATATAGGTTTTTTTTACATAAGCAAAGGCCTCATCTTGTGAGCTTATCAAGTTACAAGGTGAGGCCTTTTTATTTATAAAAGCTATGTTGAGCTGTAGGATAGTGATTACAGGACGGGGAAAATATACCCAAATATACGGAAAAAATGTACCTAAAAGGTGATAATAATTGTTATATGTTTATTATAATTTAAAATATTCAGAGAAGGATAACCCCTGATTTTGTTGAAATATTACCACCAAGCACAGACAAATCAGATAGAGGAGCTAAACATGTATCTAGATATTATCGTACTGGGAGCTATTATTGGCTGGCTCTGTAAAGGGAGATTAAAAAACCTAGGAAATTTACCATTAAAGGGAATATGGCTCTTCGTTGCCTTAGGCCTAATGGAATTAGGTATGGTATTTACCCAGTCGCCGGACAGGCGTATGCTCTATCAAATTTTGATAATGGGATCAGCTGTTGTTTTATTCTTACTGTTATTAATCAATAATCGAATAGCAGGAGTAAAGATTATTACTGCAGGTTTGATACTAAACTTTTTAGTAATGGCTGTAAACGGAGGAAGGATGCCGGTAGAAGAAGGGGCGGCAGTTATATCTGGTCAAGGGGACTATTTACCGGAGCTTGTATCGGGAATAAGCAGTCGCCATTTTTTAATGACAGCAGACACAAAATTAAAGGTTTTAGCAGATATTATTCCTTTACCCCCTCCATATCCTGTACCTAGAGTGATTTCTTTAGGAGATATCTTGATATTTGCAGGCATTATTATTTTAATGACCTGGGGCATGACTAGCAAAGCTAAGAGTAAACAACCTAATTATAAAAGGATTAATGATAAAATTGTAAACCTATCTCTTTTTAAGTAATAATAATTGTATTTTTTCTTTGTAAGCAAGCGGATGTGATGAAGTACAACTTGTAAAATGGGCACTTGAGTTGTATGGAACAATTAGTGCGACCGGCCGCCCTTATAGTTACCTGGAAATATTATGCCAGGTGGCAAAAATGGCCTTGAAAGGGGGAATAGTGATGCGTAATTGGCGTATCCGTTGGGTTCTTGTCTTAACGGCGTTAGTTTCCATAGCTATGACAGCGGCTTCCAGATGGCGTTGGTAGATTAATAAATTTTAGGGGGAGATATTATGCGTAAAATCAATGGACGTTGGCTTTTAGTATTAACAGCGTTAGCTTCTATAGCAATGACAGCAGCTTCCAGGTGGCGCTGGTAAAAAGATTTAATAATAAAATTACATAAAGATGCTCACTTGAAATAATTGTTGTGATCTGTCTCATTTACTGGATAGAGAGACATGTATCATGTATAATTATTTATAGTGAGGGGGTGGGGCTCATAAAGAAAATGTGGCTGAACGTAGTAAGCATCGATTTGTTGGCATTGATAGTTTTTGGTTATAGTTTGAAGAGTCCCACCATTTTTGATTTATTGTGGGGATTAATCATTGCTATTATTTTAGCATTATCGGAACTATATCCGCTTCATATTAATGATGAGGGAGATTTAACCCTTAGCATATCCGTACATATAGCTTCTTTATTACTTTTAGGGCTTCCGGCCACGTTAATTGGTGCGGTATTTGGGGAGATCATTTACGGTTTTATAAGTCACCAACCAAGAATAAAAGTATGTTTTAATGCAGCTCAGACCATTATTTCCTCGGCTTCAGCCTATTACTTTTTTTTGTTTATAGGGGGAGATTTCAATAGGTTAGGTTTCTTTGCCCTGTTTATTCCGCTAACGTTTATTGTAGTTAATACGTTATTAGTTGCCTGGATCTTGGCCTTATCTAATAACCAACCATTATGGGATACTTGGATCAGCCTAAATCAAAACACTGTTCAATATACTACAATTTTAGGCATCGGAGGCTTGGCTTTTGCAGGATTACTCCATAGTTACTCGTGGTTAGGGGTTATTATCGTTATAATCATGATGATTTGTTTGCGACAGGTTCTTTTTCAGGCAAGCTATAACCTTCGAACAATGAAGATCCGTTTTATGCAAACTGTGCGGGTGTTAATGACGGCACTAGAGTATAGGGATCCTTATACTCATGGACATTCCAGCAGAGTAGCAGTATGGTGTCGTAAGATTGCCAATGAAATGGGTTTAGAACCCGACGAAGTGGAACAGATACACTTAGGTGGTTTGATGCACGATGTTGGTAAAGTTGGGGTACCTGATTTTATTTTAAAAAAGCCGGGCAAATTGAGCGAGGAAGAATATGAGCAAATAAAAGCCCATACAGCCATCGGTGAGAATATCTTGCTGGAAATGGAAGGCATGGAGTACATAGCTTCCATGGCTAAGCATCATCATCTATATTATAATGGTGATCCCAGAGGGTATAATGACTCTATACCGGGAAAAGAGGCCAGCATAGGGGCTCGAATCTTATCTGTTGCTGATGCTTGGGATGCAATGACTACAAATCGTCCTTATAGAAAATCGTTATCTGCTAAAAAGGCTGCTTCAGAGTTGGTGAAAAATAGTGGAACACAATTTGATCCCCAGGTTGTAGAGGTTTTTATAAACATTTTAAAGAAAGACAATATTATTGAGGAAAACTTTGAACAAGAAATGGATGAAAAGAAAAATAAATCAGAGGAAAATATTGTATAGAAATTATATATAATTCTTATAAAAAAGCGGTTTGAACCGCTTTTTTATTTTGCACAATAGATATTTTATGAAAATGATTAATTATGCTACAATACATGTATTAATGGAAAAAACAAAATCATCAATATATTATGAAGAAGGGATGGAAATACGTGAAGATTAAATTCTGCGGTGCCGCGGGCACAGTTACAGGTTCATGTTTTCTGATTACTACCGAAGAGACAAAGTTCTTAGTTGATTGTGGTATGTTTCAAGGTTCTAAGGCCTTAAAAGAACTAAACTATGGACCTTTTATTTTTGAACCCCAAGAAATAGATTTCGTTTTATTAACCCATGCCCACGTTGATCACTGTGGGTTATTACCTAAGCTTTATAAACATGGATTCAGAGGAAAAACCTATTGCACAAAGGCCACTAAGGAATTATGCGCAGTTGTATTACCAGATAGTGGACATATTCAAGAGATGGAAGTTGAAAGGAAAAATAGAAAAAATGCCAGAAAGGGCCAACCCCTTATTGAACCTATTTATACCGTGAGTGATGCTGAAAAATCTCTTAATCACATAGAAGGAATCTGCTACAGACAAGCTTTCCAGATTACTTCTAATATAAGAGTATGTTTCCAAGATGCAGGGCACATTCTTGGTTCTGCAATTATTGAAGTATATATTACAGAAGAAGGCAAAGAACATAAGTTGGTATTTTCGGGCGATATTGGAAATGTAAATCAGCCCATTATCGAGGATCCAACGGAGATTGAATCTGCTGATCTTGTAGTAATGGAGTCAACATATGGAAATAGATTTCATTTGGAAACAGAAGATAAGCTCAAAGTGCTAGCTAGTGTAGTAAGGAAAACTCATAAAAAAGGTGGAAATCTTGTTATTCCCTCTTTTGCTGTGGAACGGACCCAAGATTTAATTTATCATTTGAAAAAGTTGAAAGATACAGATCAGATCCCGGCAATGGATATATATATTGATAGCCCCATGGCGGTGGAAGCAACAAAAGTTTTTATTAATAATCCGCAAAATTTTGATGAAGAAGCATCTTGTTTAATAAAAGGGACAGGGGCCAAAGACTTTTTCCAAAGTCCCGATATTCATTATGTTCTTTCCGCGGAAGAATCCATTGCCCTCAACAAAATTAAAAGTGGAGCAATTATTATCTCTGCCAGCGGAATGGCTGATGCCGGTAGAATAAAACATCATTTAAAGCACAATCTCTGGAGACCGGAAAGTACGGTGCTTTTTGTAGGATATCAAGCTCAAGGTACCTTGGGACGGAGAATTTTAGAAGGTGAAAAAAAAGTTAGAATTCATGGAGAAGAAATAGCAGTTAATGCCGATATTGCCGTGATAGATGGATTTTCAGCTCATGCCGATCAAGCAGGTCTCTTGAAGTGGATAAGTGGCTTTAAAAACAAACCGGAACATGTTTTTTTAGTCCATGGTGAAGAAGGTGCACTAAATACTTTACAGAGATTAATGGAAGCTGAAACGGGCTTAAATGTAGATATTGCTGAATACGCTACCGAGTATGACGTACTGAAAGGAATAGAAGTACCTGTAGCTGAAGGAACATTTGCTCCGCCGGTATTACCTGATTCTGAGCTTGCTGATGCATTTCAAACTATTAAGCAACACATTGAAATGTTAGCTCAGTTACCTCGCAAAGATAGAAAGATGTGTCAAAGTATGTTAACTCAACTTAATGAAATTGAAAAGAAATTAAATAAAGCCGGGTAGACAAACTGTAAAGCATGATTTCCCTGGAAATAAATAACATAAAAAACAATGTATAAATAGTAGGACTTTTAAAGAATTATGTCGAATTAAGCAGAGAAAATTAGTATTTCTGGGGGATGAAAAGACAGTGAAAAAAAATTATAGTATTAAAAGAAAGTATAAGCGGATTTCAACTTTGCTCGCTTTATTAATAATAATGATGATTACAGCGTTTTATGCTAAAGGTGCCATTTTGCCTGATAAAAGTACCCCAGTAGCCCTTGATTTACGGGCACTTAGAGATCCTGCTCAACTGATAACTTTAGCAGAAAAAAATTATTTAGTAGAGAATGGTTTAAAGAACGATTTTCGCCCGGAAAATAAAATCCCGGTAAAAGTAAAAGGAATTTATATGTCAGGTGCGGTGTTTAACAGTTCTACTTTATTTAACAGATTAGTCAGCCTGGTAGAAGAAACAGAATTGAACGCTATTGTCATAGATATGAAAGATGATAATGGTTATTTAACAACAAACTTAGACATAGATGTAGCCAGAGAGATTAAGGCCAGAAGTCATAAGGGAATTGATATTAAAAAGAATATGAAGCTTTTAAACGATAAAAATATCTATCCAATTGCCAGAATAGTAGTATTTAAAGATCCAACATTAGCTGAAGGAAAACAGGAGCTGGCTATCAAGACTAAAGATGGGCGGATCTGGAGAAATAGGCGGGGATTAGCGTGGGTGGATCCCCATAACAAAGAAGTGTGGAAGTATGCCGTCGATGTGGCAAAAGAAGCAGCTAAGTTAGGATTTAAAGAAATTCAATTTGATTATGTAAGATTTCCTACAGATGGTAATATGAAAAATGTAGTTTATCCTTATGCTGATGGAAAGAAAAAGGAAGATGTGATCAAAGAATTTTTAAAATATGCTCAACAGGAATTACAACCATATAATGTATATTTAGCTGCAGACGTTTTTGGTCTAACAACTCTAACTGTAGATGATATGGGGATGGGGCAGAAATTTGAGAAGGTTATGGAGCATATCGATTATATTTGCCCTATGGTATATCCTTCCCACTATGGCCCCGGTAATTATGGTTTTAGTAATCCTAATGCCAATCCCTATGGGGTTGTAAATAAGGCTCTATTAGATGGCTTGGAGAAAGCGGAAAATTCCTCTGTTATTATTAGACCGTGGTTGCAAGACTTTACTCTAGGGAAGCCTTCTTATGGAGCGGCAGAAGTTAGAGCACAGATTAAAGCAACTTATGATGCCGGCTTAGAAGAGTGGATACTGTGGAATGCTAGCAATAGATACACGAGGAATGCTTTATTAGAAGGATAAAACATGATATGTTCAGGGCTTTCACTATAGGGAAAGCCCTCTTTTTTTGGTGCGCCATAACCCTCCATAAACAGAGTTCTTAGCTTCAAAAGCAGTTTTACTTAATTTCTAATTGATAACATGCTCTATGAAGATTAACATTCCATTCTTTATTTGTAGTATAATTAATGTTTATGATGTGATCGTTGGTTTTAATAAGTTGGCCGCATTTTAAACAGAATTCTTCCTTACAGGCAGTACTTTCGGAAATTTGATAAGATACATTATTCCATTTATTCCAGCTTTTCCATCCCGTTTTACAAAGATGCGCCCTGTTATCTTTATCTGCCATAACCCACTTAAAAAGACGATGAAAACCGAAAGCGTAGCGTGCATGCTTGATAAAGTTTTTTGGCAAACCCAAATTTATAACATAGTCATCAAAGGATGATTCAACTTTATTTTGTAAAAGGCCGACTATTTTTGTACTTTCCCAGTTATAATTATGAAGAGTTAACCATTTACGTAGAGCATCAAAAATATAACCTCGGCAAACATAGATAGGTTCATTCTTCGATACTGCTAGCTTTTTAAAGGTCTCTTCCACAATATCAATAACATATGTTTGATATGCTTTTTGGGAAAAATGGGGAGGCTGAAAAAATTCTATGGGAATAACTTTGAAAATATATTCTTCTGTTTCTTTGCGGATAATACCAATACCAGTACCACCAATTAAACTACCACTGCCTGCATCGTCAATTTCTATCATTTTATGCACCTCACTCATCTTAGTATGGCAGAAACAAAAATGTTGTATTAAACTATTTTTGCTATAATAAAATTTTTATATATATAAATAGTTAGTAGGAAAAAATTGACGATAATTTATATTACAAAGTATAATGATAATGATTTACTTTTTTATAATACAGTGGATAAATTATTAATATTTATTAATTTAATAATTTATCCGTTATATAGTAAGTTAACGTTAACTAAGGAGGCAATAAATTGAATACAAAGATAATCGATGGTGTTCTTTGGAAAAAACTAATAATTGCATCCAGCAGATATCTAGAAAATCACAAAGCTATAGTGGATGCCTTAAATGTATTTCCTGTTCCCGATGGTGATACAGGAACAAATATGAGTTTAACGATAGCTTCAGCCGCCAAGGCTGTTGAAAAACATGAACATACTAGTATTGAAGTTGTAGCAAATGAAATATCCTATGGTGCTTTAATGGGCGCACGTGGGAATTCGGGAGTTATTTTATCTCAGCTTTTTAATGGTTTTGCTAAAGGAACAGAGGGAAAGACGGAGATAGATGCTAAGGGTTTTGCTGAGGCTTTTGACCAGGCAGTAAAAGTAGCATATCAAGCCGTGATGAATCCTGTGGAAGGAACAATTTTAACTGTTTCTAAGGAAGCTGCAAAAGCAGCCCATGATGCTCTGGCAGAAATTGATTGTAATATTGAAACCGTTTTAGAAGCTGCATATCAAGGAGCCCAAAAAGCCCTCTCGGAAACACCTAACATGCTACCTGTACTTAAACAGGCCGGTGTTGTGGATGCTGGAGGACAAGGATTAGTCTTTATTCTAGAAGGCATGTTAAAAATACTAAAAGGGGAAACATTGGATTTAACTCCGGTACAACCAAAGGTAGAAGAACCACAGACAGGGAAAAAAGAAGAATACCTTCCGGGGCAAACAATAAAATTCCAATATTGCACCGAATTCATCCTTAAGAAGAAAGAAAAAGGAATAGATTTAGATGCTATTCGTTCCTTTTTGCTTGATAAGGGAGATTGTATCCTGGTGGTAGGAAACGAAGCCGCTGCTAAGGTTCATGTGCATACTAATCGACCTGGACAAGTTATAGATTTTTGTACCAGTATGGCTTCCCTTCATGAAGTTCAAATACATAATATGTGTGAGCAAAGTCAGGAAATGCAGCTTAAGGCAAAAGCAACTAAGCACTTAGGGATTGTTAGTGTAGCTGCAGGGGCTGGGTTGGTAGAAATACTAAAGAGTTTAGGTGTTGATATTGTAATAACAGGCGGCCAAACTATGAATCCTAGTACTCAGGATTTTATCGAAGCTATAGATAGTGTGCTGGCTGAAGAAGTATTGATTTTGCCTAACAATGGCAATGTAGTGCTTGCGGCCCAACAAGCAGTAACTGTGGCTAATAAACCATGTCAAGTAGTAGAAACCAAGAGTGTGCCTCAAGGTATAGCTGCTTTGATGGCTTTTAATCCCGAAAATGACATTAAATATAACAAGGATAAAATGGAAGAAGCGGGAAAACAAATAATAACTTTAGAAGTAACCTACGCCGTAAGAGACGCTCAATACGACGGGTATGATATTAAGAAAGATCAGGTACTGGGCATTGCTGATGGCAAACTTGCCCTAACGGGAGATAGTGCTTCAGAAGTTGTAGAAAAATTAGTAATGGAAAAAATGATTGAAGATCATGAACTTTTAACAATTTATTACGGGGAAGGAGTAACAGAACCGGAAGCCCAAAAATTAGTGGAAAACTTATCACAAAAATATCCGGATGTAGATTTTGAATTACATCTAGGAGGCCAGCCCTTATACTATTATTTAATATCCTTAGAATAAAATAAGACACAGGTCTAAAGCCTGTGTCTTTTGGTACAGAAGGGGGGATGGGTATGAACGGCAATTCCATAAATCTCGCTAAAGCCCTAGCAAACTTAGAAATAGCTATTCCCAAAGAATTATTATCTTTTTCCCTTGGACAAAAATTTGCAGCAATAGTCTTTTCCCGTAAAGGAGATCAATATCTCTTGCAAGCAGGAAATAAAAGCTTTTATGCTCAGTCCCAAAGGGAATTGCCTGTGGGTAAGAATTTAACATTTCTCGTAACAGAACAACATGATGGTAAAGTATTTTTAAAAATAGTTGAGGATCTCCCGGTTGAAACGTGGGAAAATAAAGGAGTAGAGAATCAATCAGCTCCTACACCACAGAATAATAAAGGTAAGGAGCTCAGCTTAGTAAAAGCTGATACAGCTAATTTAATAGAAGTCCATACCTCCTCCGATAAAGCCGTATTAACACCTTTAAAAATCCTAACAAGTTTAGAGGGGAAGGAGCTTCTTAAAACTCCGGGAACTGAGGTGTTGGTAGAAGGGAAGGATGGTAATATCTATGTTTTGCAACAAAATAAAAAATCTTTTGTTATGGAAAGTAAAAAGCCTTTACCATTTAAAGCCCACCAAAATTTCATAGTGATAGATCGCCATGATTCAGGATTTACTGTAAAAGACGAGAGTACAGGAATAAAATATGACTTTCAACAGGTTAAATCCCTAGATAATAGTAATATTGCTAAAACATTGCTTGCCAATAAGGGTGCAGGCCTTCAGCTAGAAGGTGTTGTACAGCAAAAAATCGGTGACATTTTTGTGCTGACCATAGATAAAGAAAAGTTTTATGTGCGATCGGAAGATCCCTTACCTGTAGAAAAAACTATAAAAATAGTAGCAGAAATTAATAAAGAGGGTAAGGTGTTATTGAAAGCAGCTTTACAACCTCTGCAAAGCCCTGATGAGAATACCCTTCCCTTAGATAAAATAAGAGATATAGCTAAAAAATATGGTCTGGAGAACGAGAAGGATATTGAACGATTACATAATTATATGCAAAGAATACCTGGAGAGGATAGAACGGCTATCAGATATTTACTGGACACCAATTTATTAGCAGCTCTTTTATTCCCCAGGATGTTTCAAGAGGATAAGTATGATAAGTTAGAAGTCATAAAGTACCAGCGAGCAGGGGATAATCAGAAAATATGGGAAATATGTTTTGATCTACAATTAGAAAAATTAGGGCATATAGAAGCGAGAATGAAAATGATTGATGAGAGGATATATACCCAATTATGGGCAGAGTCATCAGAGACAGAGGAAATATTGCG
>JAHDSB010000064.1 GCA_018433015.1 Clostridia bacterium
CATCCTTTCTGTTCCTCCTTCAGTTCGTCAGACAAACTAAAGGATAACTTAAATGTTGGGGTGTTACAATGGACTTTTTGCATCACAGACCCGTTACACTTTTTGGCTGCACTTTGTTACACTTTTATATTACATTAAACAAATCCTGCATTTCTTCCCAGGTTTAGTAGCTAATATTATGATATACCTTCCAAAAGATAAACGATGGCAAATTACTTTCACCATCGCTTTAAACTATCATTCAATAGAATATGAATTGTTCAAGCAACATATAACTAAATCACTCTTCTTGAAAAGTTATATTACCTTTCAAGACTTTCTTGTGATCTGTAATGATTGTTTCTATGTTAGTGCTTCCAAAATTCCACCACTTTTTTTCTTTTAAAGTTAATACTGCTTCAGGATTAGCATCTACTTCCTTTTTCCATTTAACCATTTCTTTCTTTACATCATTATAAAATTTAAATGCTTTTTCGTCAGAAAAATTGGGGTTTTCCTTCTTTCTCTTAGCAATTCTTTCCATAAGTAATTCTTCAACAACTTTATCAAAAAGTAATTCTTTATCTTCTTTTAATATTGGAGAATCTAATTTTTTATTTTTTAAGTATAACTTTTTATAAGCTATTTCAATATCCTTAATCATGACCGTTTAAAAACTCCTTTTATATTTATCCATACCACTAATAAAGATACTATATTTATGCTATTTATAAAGCAGACTAAAGGATTTTTCTATGGTCTAAAAAAGCAGTCTATTTACTAATCTGACATTCGTTTTTTGATTTTTTGTATTAAAGAATATAAAAAATCATGTTTATAAGTACCAATTGATACAAAGAAAAGGAAGAAAAAAATATATTCCTCAAATTTACTATCTACTGGGTTAAAAATAATAATAGTATATAATGACCCAAACATAAGCAAAGGAATAAAGTATTTTATTTTTTGTTGTAAATCCCAATTTCTTTTTTGAATAAAATTCCTAATTATATTTATTACTGTAACTAATGTACAGAAAAAAAACCAAAATGCAATGAATGTATTGAAATCACCCCTGAACATATATCTCCAACCCCTCAATAAAGTTTTTGTAGTTAATATCTAAAATGAGAGTTTTACATTAATACCTATGATTTAGGAGAAGGCCGTAGTTTACGGCCTTCTCTAACCTGTATATAACTCTAATTAAAAAACATTACACTGTAACTTCGTTGATAATATAACTCATCTTTTCTGAAAAAATAATGATTACCTCCAGCACAGTTTCCAACCCAAATATATACATCTCCTTCTTGTACTTTGTCACCAACAGGATTATAGTTTTTGTCAAGTTCATTCATACCCAAGTCTAAACCAAATAGACTTATACCAACACCACCATCTGGTATTACTAATGACCCATAATGATAAATAATTTGAGGCAGTGTTTGGGGGGAAGCACCATATCTGTATATATTATACTTTGTTAAATAATTTGTATGAACCTTTATATCATAATCTGACTGGTTACTACGAAGACCAAAACTACTACTAATATTTAGTACTTGGTACTTATCACTGTGATATTCGTAATTATCTATATAAGTACCACCTTTCCCGGAATTTGAATATTTTCCCTTATACTCATCCTTTTGCCTAATACTAACTGCTCTTACCCTTATATCTTCTTTCATTGCTATATTACCTGCTTCTTCATATATTCCATAAAGTACTGTTAAAGCTTGCATAATTGAATAATCTTGAGCATTTAAAACATTCATATCTTCATATTCCATATGTCCACTTGGATCTATATAAATCAGCGGATTATTTACACAATAAGCATACAGGTTCAAGCTCAAAGGATTGCTAATATCGCCTTCATAGCTATCTCGGCTGGTAAATCTACCTATTATGGGATCATAGTATCTGGCACGTAGATAGTATAGTCCGCTTTCTTCATCATAGTATTCTCCTGCATATTTGATGGGATTGGAGATTTGTTCTGTCTGGTTGAGGATATTACCCCATTCATCATAGTTATAGCTATTTACAATGTTGCCATTTTCGTTCAGTATTTGCACTACGTCGCCGTGTCCATTGGTGAGGTAGTAATACATATTGCTCCCTATTTTTCTGGCTAAGATCTTGTTACCCCAGATGTTTTGGGCTGTTACTTGTCCTAGTTCGTTAGCTTCTGCTACTACTCTTCCATTGTTATCATAGTAGTAGTCGGTTGTTGTTTTTGGGGTTATTTTTCTTGCTCTTAAACCTTCGGCATCATAGTCATAGTGATAGTTCTTGCTGTTGGTAGTAAAATCCTGCATTTCTTCCCAGGTTGTGTAACTAAATTCTCCGGGAATAATTTCTGTAGCCTTGGCTCCAATTACTTGGGTTCTGTTCCCACGGCTGTCATATTTGTACTCTTTATATTCGCTTGTTTCTCCTGTGATACTGTTCATCTTAATTAAGCGGTTTAGAGCATCATATTCATACCTTGTTGTAGCACCATCATGGTTTATAGCTTTGATGTTGCTGTTTTTATCATATTGGTAGCTGTATTGGGAGAGGATTTTTGTACCTTTGTAGTTTTTCAGGGTCTTTAAGCGATTGATATTGTCATAGGTATATTCTGTCTTGATAATTTTCCCATCTTTTAAGGCCGGATAGGTGATGGATTTAAGCATACCATCATCGTAATATTGATAGGTGAAGGTTTTGCCTCCTGCTGTAACGGTAGACATTCTGTTGATGTTATTGTAAGCATATCCTACTGCATAGTTGAAAGGATCTTTGCTTTGTGTTTTGTTGCCTAATATGTCGTACTGGAATTGCACTGCTTTGTTATCTACTGTTCTGTGGCTTATTAAGCCTGTGGAGTAGAATTGATAATCAACAGTATTTTGTATGTTCCCATTGTTAAGGCTTTCATATTTATCTACCAATCCTAAGGGATGGTAGTAGTATTTGAGGGTATCTGCATTACAGCTTTTTTCTTTGACATTGCGTCTTAAGTCATATTCTAAGGCTGTAGTTTTTCCAGCAGCATCAGTGATTTCGTAAGGTAAGCCTACCACGTTTTGTTTGTAGGTAGTTGCATTTCCTGCCGGGGGCTGTTGAGATAAAATTACTCCCCTTTCATCATAGGTTTTGCTGGTCTGGAAAGTTTCTATCCCATCATATTGTTTGATTTGGCTTAAGTTTCCTAAGCGATCATATGTATAGTCTACTTGTTCATTTAAGGCATTTATTACTTTGATCAGTCTATTTAATGCATCATATTGATAATGAGTATTATTGTTTCTACCATCTGTCAGTTTTACAAGATTTCCTACTAAATCATAGTCATATTTTATTTCAATTTTATCTCCGGGATTAGTGGGTGTGCCATTAGGAAAACCTTGCTTAGAGATGGTGCGCCCCCATTGATCATATATCTCTACATAATGATTTTGTACCAGCTCCCCGGAAGTATGGGGATCAAAACAGGTGGTTTTGGTGCGGTTATAGAGGTCATAAGTGAAGATATATTTATTGTTTTGAGCATCGGTTACACTCTTCAGCCGATCCCATTCGTCGATATCATATTTAGTTACATTGTTTTTCTGATCTTTTACCTGAGCCAACTGACCATAGTCGTTATAGTAATAGGTGGCTATATTATAGAGTTTACATTCAAAGTCGTAATCTTCGGAGCAGAGCAGGTTGCCATGGTCATCATAGTAGCTGCAATTTTCGGCAAAGGTGGTAGCTGTGCTTTGCCCTTTTAGTGTTTTAGTAGAATATGTTCTTACTCGGAAGGCATTGTGACCCTCTGTTCCATATCCAGCTAAATAACAACTTTCATAAACCAAAATATCTTCTACGTTATAGTCTCCTGTTTCTCCGCAAGCTTGAGCATAGGATATTTTGCTTACTCTGCCCATGTTGTCATAAGCATATCTTGTAGCCTGTCCCTCATCGTTCCATTTTTTTAGTAAGTTTCCTCGTAAGTATTCATATTGAAATCTGTCAGAAGCATGGTACTGGGCACCATTATAGTTGGTATAGTAATTCGTAATTGTGTCGGGATATAGCCCATAGCTATCATAATGATATTTTTTTTTAGTTACTCGACCATCGCTATGATTAATCTTCTGGGTAGTAATATTGCCGGGGTATTTGGATTTTTCGTAGAGGAATTCTGTTGTTTCTCCTTTGGCATTAATGGTTTTGATTAGTCTTCCTTTACTGTCATAGTTGTTGGTTTCTGTGAGTTTAACCCCTGGAGACTGGTAGTAGCTTCTAGTTTTAAGTAATTTATAGTTATCATCATAGGTATAACTGGTGGTGTGTTGGGTTTTACTGTTATGCCATTGGCTCCAAGTTAGTTTCTTGGTTTCGGAGGCTATTCCTCCCCAGTCATTGTAGGTATAGCCTTTATACATGGTCTTGGTCCCTTTGCTGTTTGTTTCTTCTATTTTTACTTTAGTAGGTGCTTGGGGAAAGTGGCTGTCGTAGCTTAGGTTGGTGATTATCTGCTTTTCTCCTGCAGAGCTGGCTGTTTCTGTTTGATAAGGGGCTAAGCCTACATCCATATCATCAATCCGAAAGAGTTTCTTTTCTACTAGTCCATTATCTTGGGTGATGGTACAGATGGTCGTAAAACCTTCATAGTATTGAATATCCCGGTTGATGTTATAGCCGGTCTCATTCTTACAATGGGCCGTTCCTCCCCCATTAGGTACTTCCCAGATAGCTTCATAGGTATAGGACTTTTTGTATTCTTCTCCTTGATAGATATCATTTGTCTTATATTGCTCGCTCCTGTTCTTCAGTCTGTAGGTCTGATAATCTCCTTCTTCCCCCATGTATTTGGTAGTCTGTTCATATTCATACTTGACTTTAGAATTGCGCAATTCTATTTCATTGATGTAGAAGGAATAGTCTCTATGACTAACCGTCCAATTCCATCCGTTGCCTTTAATACAAGATTCTTTATCACCTGTATAACAAGCATATTCTTTCTCTCCATCATCAAAGCTATCGAGAACAGGCATTACTCTTAATTCTTTTCTTATTCCCTTATTTTGTAATACAGGCCATAGGTATTCACACCATAGGGGTGATTTATTATATTTTAAGGTGGTACTTGCTGTTAATTCCGGGTCTTGTACTGTTACTTCTAGGCAATTGGTATCATCATAATTAAAGGTTACTTTTCTTCCGATTGTATCGGTTATTTCTGTGATCAGAGGCCAAGCTTTATCAAATACTAGGTTGTCTAAGTAGGAGCTTCCCCGGGCATCTTCATTTTTGAAGACTAGCCGCACATAATGGGTATCGCTGTCTGTTTTATATAAATATTCGGAGTGTACCCATTGATCTTTTTCGGTAACATATTGTACATGTTTTTCTTTGGGTCTTGTTACTTTAAGGTTTCTGTATTCTTCTAGGGTAAAACCTGATAAACCGCTTCTTAGTTTGTTATATATGTACCCTCCCAGATAGTAGTAGGTATTGGGCTCCACCGGGATATATATGGATTTTGAATCTTCGCTGACGTTGCTGGTAGAGCGAAATTTTAAGGCATGGGCACAATGGATGAATTCTGGAGGTATCTTATATTCATAGTATTCGTTTATGTCCCATAGGGGCCATCTGGAATTTTCTCTTTCAAAGCTGGGATTGGGGGCATGGTTTACTACGGGCAGGAGTTCATGTTTGAATTTTATCTCGTTACCGAAACGGTCTATGATGGCCAGGAGGCGGCCATCTTTGGCAAAGTATTGTTTGGTTTTTTCGGCTGTGGTAAAAAACATATGCTGAATCTTCCTGTCCATTGTTGTAGGTGCCTTTATCACTTTCAAATTTGACATCTTTTTTGTTGTAGTAGGCCAGATTGCTGGAGGTTTCTCCCCAATCTATGCGGTATACGGCTCCATCTCCGGTATGGTAGTAGATTCCTTCGGAAAGTTCATCTTCTTCTATCTGTACAGAGGGAAAGCCGAAGGACCAACCGATTCCTAGATTATATCTGTTTAAAAAATAAGTGGAGTAATCGCTATGTATCAATCCTTCGTAATTGATACGTTTGCTGCCTAAGAGAGCCTGGTTGCTTTGGTAGATTCTGCTGATGTTTAAGTCCAGTCCATTTCTCCCCGGCAGGCTTAGGTCTGTTTGTTTGATGGTTAAATCTCCAGTGATGGGATTGACAGATTCTTGATATTTCCCCTCTCCCCATACGGAAAACTGGGAAGCTCTTATTCCATTCATAACGGAAGGACCTTGGATGGTATTAAATTGGTCCGTGGAGTTTTTGACGGTGTTGTATAAACTGAGAAAATCGGTAGGTGTTTCCACTGGAGTGACTGGATCTTCTGAGCCATCATCGGAGATATTGATAATATCTGTGTTTTTAGGATGGATTCCTTCCAAAGCATTGTTAGCATTTATTTTATTTTGTTGATATGTTTTGCCCTGTAAGGTAGAAAGATGATCGCTGGTGGTTATTATTTCTCTTTTGATTTTTCTTAAGGAGCTCTTGGGGTTTTGGCTTAAGAGAAGGGCTGCTTCTCCAGATACAAAAGCACAAGACATGGATGTACCATTAGCTAGGACATATTTATTTTCAGGGGCTGTGGTTGCGATGTCTTCTCCAGGAGCTGCTACATCTACATCTTTTTGAGAGTAGTTGGAGAAGGACGCCAGTTTGCCTCGGCTGTTGATGGCGCCTACTGTGATGACGTTAGGTAAGTCAAAGGAAGCTGGAGATACTTGCTCTTGGGTAATGTTTTGGTGATTATTGCCGGCGGCACAAATGAAGAGCAGATCATCTGCTTCTGCCATAGCATCATGCAAGGCCGGGTTATCTCCTTTTATGCCCCAACTGCAGTTAACTATTTGGGCTCCATTTTCTTGGGCATAATGAATAGCTTCGATAACATCACTAGTATAGGCTTGTCCTTCTTGGAAGGCTTTTAGGACCATGATTTTAGCCTGGGGAGCAACACCTGCTATGCCTTTGTCGTTATCTTTTGCGGCTGCGATTATACCGGCTACGTTGGTTCCGTGTATGGTTTCTTTCTCCATGACTTTTGCTTCATTATTAGCGAAGTTCCAACCCTGAACATCGTCGATGTAACCATTATTGTCGTCATCGATCCCATTGTCAGGAATTTCTTTGTTATTTTGCCAGATGCTTTCCTGTAAGTCTTCATGGATGGTATCGATACCTGTATCAATGACGGCTATTACTGCTCCTTTTCCTGCTGTCTTTTCCCAAGCAGGTACTGCACCTATATCTATACTGTAAGGTTTTTCTTCTCCGATTATTTCTTTGTTTTGTAAACCCCATTGGAGGTTAAAGTAGGGATCTGTTGAGGATAACTCAAGTTTATAGTCGGGCTGGATATATTCTATATAGCAATCTCCATTTTCCTCAGTTATTTTTTCGTACAGTTCTTGGGGATTTACTGCTTCTGATGTTTCGATTATTTCAAAGGTTTTATCCTTTTTCCCAGGGAATAAATTAATACTTTCTGTTCCGACCTTTTCTAAGGCCCTGCGGCCTGCTTGTTTTTTGCTATTTCGGTATTTTACGATATATCTACGGGTTTTATTTTTGTTTGTTGTGCTTTGCTGTAGTTCTGTTTCTGTTATATCCGGTTCATTTTCTGAAAGGGTTTCTTCTTCCACAGTTTGAGTTTCTTTATCTGAAACTATTTCTTTCTGGGAGGAAGCTTCTTGTTTATTTTCTTTTTTGGTTAAATCTTGCTTAGGCTTATCTTGTTCTACCGCCTCTTCGCTGGTAGGACTTTCTTCTGCTATATTTTCCTCATTATCCTCGATAGTTACTGCTAGCTGTTCTTTCTCTACCTCAGCTGGGATCCCATCTACCTGTCCTTCTCTTTCTGTAGAGTCTTTATTTTCTTGTTCTTCTGTTTTTTCTAAATCTTCATTGGTTTCTTTTGCTTTGCTTGCGTTTTCCTTAATCTGTTTATCTACTATCTCTACCTCATATTCTAGTGGATCTAGTTCTTCTTCACTTTTATATACTTCTTCGGTTATGCTTATCTTCTTTTCTTCCTGTTCTTTTTTAATCTCTTTTTTCTCTAGATTCTTGGTTTCTCTAACCGGTTCTATTTGCTCTTCTGCTTCTTCTACAGCTTCATGGTTGTCTCTCCCCCACATGATATCTATTTCTTCTTCATTGTTGCTGGTTTGTCTGGCAGGTATTTTTTTAAGATTTGTTCCTAGGCCGGTTAGGGTAAAGCTACTAAGGTAGGCCATAAAATTCTTATCAGCTTTTAATTCTTCGTTGATTTCTTTTACTTCTTTTCCATACAGATCTAATCTGTCTATTTTCTTGAGAATGCAATATTCGGGAGATTCACCATAGATACTTTCTTCAATAGTCATCGGCTGGCGAATAGTTATGCAGTTTTCCGGAATCTCGTTTTTGCTCATTTTCTTTTCTTTAGGTTCTTCTTTGATTACTGTTCCTACTGTCTTCCCTAAGCTAGATTGAATGGGAAAATCTTGTGCTAGTAGCTCAGGCTCTTTTCTATCTAAGCCCTCTGTACCTAAAGCTGTCAGAGGCATTATGCTTAAGAGCATGGTAACGATTAAAATGCCGGATATTAGTCTCTTGTACAACTGACTAACCTTCTTTCGTATTTTTATATTCTTTATTTTTTTCTTTACTATTCTGCTTCAGTACGACTCAGCAGATTGCCGTTAGCATCATATTGGTAGGTGTAGCTTGTACCGGAGGAATTTTTTATGTTAGTTAATTGATTGACATCGTTGTATTGATAATCGCTTTTAGCATCATATACGTGTACTATGCACATATCACTATAAGGAGGGTAATCATAGGGGGGAGGATATAAAGAATGTTTATCCATAGATGTGGCTTTTATCTCACAAGTTCCCACCTTTTTAGCACATACATGTCCACCCCATGCCGTTGCAATTTCTCCATTACTGGAACTCCATTCTATATCTCTAATGCTGGCATCATCCGGCGTTACCTCTGCCTGTAAGTACATTTCTTCTCCTACAGCCAGATTCAGCTCTTGTTTATTCATAGTAACTCCTAATACCGGAACATAGGGAAAGTTTTCAGAGTTTGCGATAGTAGTGCCAATAAACCGAACCATTGGCAGATACAGGGCTGATGGAAGGAGGATAATGACAAAGCTCTCCATCAACCTCCGCATTCCAGCCTATAGGCCAATTTGATCCATCTCCATCGATTATTTTCACATAAGAACCTTCCGAGTCTAATGTTACATGGGTGGGAACCCAATCCCAATCCCAGTTTGGATCTCCATAAGTATAATTGTCATCATCTTTTTCCAATTCTAAGACATACAAGAGAGCATGCAAAGCTGTAGGATTCATTTTTAATACGTCATCATCATTAAATGCTGACCCAAAAACTTCTGTTAAATTAAATTTAGGGATAGTTACATCTGCTAAGTTAATATCTATACCACTGCCATTAGATCCTTTTACTATCACATCTACATCGTTTACTTCATTTACAGGATTTACCGTTCTCTCATCCACTATTACTTTGACTGAACAAGAACATACGGTATCATCGTGTATATTACGTGGGGTATTGTTATCACTTACATATCTTGCTGTAACAGTTGCATCTCCTCTTTCAGCAAGGGTCCATATATCTACAGTTGCTCCGCTTGAAGGTGTAACATAAGCTACATTAGGATTAGAACTTGACCATCTGATATTCTCAGGATCAGAGATAATTAGCTTTTCCCCATCAAAACCCACTGCTGTAACAGTTTCACTTGATAATTGCGGTTTTATAACAACAAAATCAGCAGAATCCTGAAATGTCAGATAAGAATAGTTATCTGCAAATACAGGTACCACCATCAAGGAAAGTGAAAATATTACCAATATACTTCCCCCTATAATTTTATTCATAGTTGTTCCCTTCTTTCATATTTTGTAGAATCTTTGTGTTTTTATGAATATTATGCGCAGTAATATTTACATGTATTGTAATATTATGCCATTTTAGTATAAATTACAAAATGTTTCCTTTATTACTTTTAATGTCTATTATTCTTAATTCGAGTGTTATTTTATTTATTTTGTTACTTATTTGCTCTATTTTCTACTTTACAGTTTTTTATGTTATTTTTATTTTTTGCTCATTTTCAAAACACAAAGAAAAAAGCCGAGGCAATACCTCGACTAGTTTTTATTCCTTTATTTATTTCACTATCCCTTTATACTATAAATTGGAAGCAATTTTCTTGAATGTTCCTTCATGCTTGGACAGTTTTACTTGATGCTCATCTAATTCTGCTTTACCGGTGTTATTGGAATGTTCTATCGCTCTTGCTACCTGATATATTTCTGTCTGCCGCATTTCCATATTAGTCATTCTGTCTTCAAGCCTATCAAACCTACTGTGGAGCATTTTAAACTCTTACAGCACAATGCTTTGAAATTCTTCGTTGTTCATAATTACTTTTACCTCCGAAACAACATTAACGCTTTATTTAACAGAATATTTTATAACATAATATCACAAAAAGGGCTTGGATTTTGTCCAAGCCTTTTTTACATATTTCTCATTCATTTTTTATGTTATTGGTCCATTTTTTCCTTTAATAGCTTATTAACCATTCCAGGGTTAGCCTGTCCTCTGGTTTCCTTCATTATCTGACCTACCAAGAACCCTAAGGCCTTATCCTTTCCATTCTTATAGTCCTCGATGGATTTAGGATTTGCCTCCAAGACCTTTTCTACCAAAGCGGTAAGAGCCCCTTCATCAGAAATCTGAACCAATCCCTTTTCCTTGATGATCTTCCCAGGTTTTTTCCCGGTATTAAACATTTCTTCGAAAACCTTCTTAGCAATCTTTCCGCTGATTTTCCCTTCCTTCTGATATTTTAAAAGTTCAGCAAAATCTTCGGCGCTAATCTTATTATCCTTAATCTCCAGCCCGCTGGCATTTAACAAACGTAAAAGCTCACCCATAATCCAGTTAGCTATGGTTTTCGGTTCATCAAATTTAGCTGCAACCTCATCGAAGTATTCAGCTAACGCTCTACTAGCAGTTATAACGCTGGCATCATAATTAGGTAAGTCCATTTCCTGTACTAAACGATTCTTTTTAGCATCAGGCAATTCAGGCAAAGATTCTTTAATTTCTTTAACCCAATTGGGGTCAACTACAATAGGCACTAAATCTGGATCCGGGAAATATCGATAATCATTGGCTTCCTCTTTACTACGCATGGAAACAGTGATGCCCTTTCCATCATCCCAAGTACGGGTTTCTTGTACTATATGTCCACCTTCATTTAGGACTTCCTTTTGTCTCTTAATCTCATATTCTAAAGCCTTTTGCAAAGCTTTAAAAGAGTTCATATTTTTTATTTCTGCTTTTGTACCAAATTCTTCTTGTCCTACTGGTCTAAGAGAAATATTTACATCACAACGCAGAGATCCTTCTTCCATCTTTACATCAGATACATCTATATATTCCAGAATAGTTTTGAGTTTTTCCACATAAGCCCGTGCTTCTTCTGGAGTACGCATATCAGGTTCTGATACTATTTCAATCAGTGGAACCCCTGTTCTGTTATAGTCCACAAGAGAAGAATTGGAAGTAGCAATAGTTTCACCACTATGTAAAAGCTTTCCTGCATCTTCCTCCATATGAGCACGAGTAATACCTATTTTTTTCTTTTCTCCCTCAAGTTCTATCTCCAAATATCCTTTACCGCAGATAGGCAAATCATATTGGGAAATCTGATATGCTTTAGGCAAATCAGGATAAAAATAGTTCTTCCGATCAAATTTACTAAATTCAGCTATATCACAATTCAACGCCAGTCCAGTTTTTACCGCAAATTCCAGCACTTTTTTGTTGAATACCGGTAAAGTCCCGGGTAATCCTAAACATACTGGACAGGTATGAGTATTTACTTCTCCCCCAAATTCAGTAGGGCAGGAACAGAAAATTTTTGTTTTAGTCTTGAGCTCAGCATGAACCTCTAAGCCAATAACTGCTTCATATTCTCTACTCACCCTTGCATCACCCCTTTCAAGTCTGGTTGGGGTCTAGTCAAATCAGTATTTTGCTCCAAAGTATAGCCAACCCGCAGCAAAGTCCCTTCATCAAAAACTTTACCTATCAGCTGTAATCCTACAGGACGACCTTTTATACACCCAAAAGGCATGGACAAAGCAGGTATTCCTGCTAGATTTACAGGTATGGTGCAAACATCCGTCAAATACATAGCTAAGGGATCAGATTTTTCCCCAAAGTCGAAGGCTGTCGTAGGAGCAGTAGGGGTAAGTAAACAATCATATTTCTCAAAAATCTTATCGAAATCTTGTTTAATTAAAGTTCGTGCTTTCAAAGCCTTTAGGTAATACGCATCATAATAGCCGGAGCTCAAAGCATATGTTCCCAGCATAATGCGACGCTTTACTTCTTCCCCAAAGCCCTGGCTGCGAGTCTTATTGAACATATCCACCACATCTTCGGCTTCAACCCTCAAGCCGTAGCGTACACCATCGTAACGAGCCAGATTGGAACTTGCTTCCGCAGTAGCAATTATGTAATAAGCAGATAAAGCATACTTCATATGAGGCAAAGAAACTTCCTCACATATAGCTCCCAACTCTTCCAGTTTTTCTACTGCCTGCTTGTGATATTGAGCAACCTCGGGGTCTGTCCCTTCACCCACAAATTCCTTGGGTATCCCGATTTTTAGTCCTTTAACATCATTAGTTAAGAAGCTTGTAAAATCAGGAGCCTCTACAGGAGCAGAAGTTGAATCTTTCTCATCATGACCAGTAATGGCATTTAATACTAAAGCACAATCTGTCATATCCTTAGTAAATGGTCCTATTTGATCAAGAGATGATGCAAAAGCAACTAGACCATAACGTGATACAGAACCATATGTAGGTTTCAATCCAACAACTCCGCAGAAAGCAGCAGGCTGGCGAATAGAACCACCCGTATCGGACCCCAAGGCATAAACAGCCTCCTCAGCTGCTACAGCAGCAGCCGACCCACCGCTGGAACCTCCTGGTACAGCCTTAAAATCATGGGGATTTTTCGTAGGATGGAAACCGGAATTTTCTGTAGAAGATCCCATAGCAAACTCATCCATATTACATTTTCCTAACAAGACAGCACCCTTGCCATACAATTTTTCGGCAACTGTAGCGTTATAGGGAGGGACAAAATTATACAATATCTTAGAAGCACATGTGGTTTTAACGCCTTCCGTACACATATTGTCTTTTAGTGCCATGGGTATACCCGCTAATGGTCCTAACTTCTCTCCCTGTTGTCTTTTCTTATCGATTTCTCTAGCTCTTTCCAAAGCCAAATCCTTTGTTACAGTTAAATATGCCTGGATCTTATCTTCCACGGCACTTATGCGCCCCAAATACTCTTGCGTTAACTCTTCACTGCTAATTTCTTTATTTTGCAAAAGATCACTTAGTTCATGGGCTGTTAAATTTGTTAATTTCAAGGCATATCCCTCTTCCCTTAAAACTTTTTTACATAATCTTTGGTACTTTAAAACATCCATTCTCTGCTTCAGGAGCATTAGCCAATGTTTTTTCCTTAGGTAGACACTCTTTGAGCTTGTCCTCACGGAAAACATTTTTCAACGGCAAGACATGGGCTGTAGGCTCTACCTCGGATGTATCAATCTTATTTAATAATTCCATATAATCAAGGATATCATTTAAAGATTTGGTATACTTGGTTTTATCCTCTTCCGACAGTTCCAAACGACTAAGTAAAGCTACATGTTCCACATCTTTGACTGAGATTTTCATCTTCTCACCATCCCTTTTATTGACACTTATCTAACTACGCAATATTAATACCATATCTTGCATTATATCAAACCTAGCTAAATCCTTACAACTCTCTTGGGTTTATAACTAAAACTTAGGTAGCAACTTATCCAGATCTTCTTCCTGGATAACCTTTAAACTTAGCTCAGGATTAGCCTCTAATAAAGCTTGAGCCTTAGCTAGCTTCGATCCCGCATTTTCTCCACAAATAACATAATCGGTTTTCTTACTAACACTACTGGAAACCCGAGCTCCTAGATCTGTAAGAAGCTTTTCTATTTCTGCACGAGTGCGTTTATGCAGGGTTCCCGTTATAACTACAGTCTTTTCTCTAAAGACGTTTTCCCCTTGATATTCTTCCTCAAAGTAAGGTTTAACGCCTGCTTGCAAGAGTTTGCTGATACTTTCTTGAATTTTTTCATCTTGAAAGAAATTAATTATGCTGTCGGCTACTATATTACCAATATCAGGGATATCCGTGAGTTCCTCACGAGTAGCTTTTATCACTGCTTCCAGAGATTTAAAAGTACGAGCCAAATCTCCCGCCGTCTTTTTCCCTACATTAGGAATTCCCAAGGCAAAAATAAAGGCTCCCAGGCTGCAATTTTTGCTGTTCTCTATAGACCTAATTAGGTTATCAGCTTTCTTTTCCTTGAATTTATCTAATTTTAAAAGGTCTTCTTTCTGCAAACTGTACAAGTCCGAAATCTCTCTAATATCCAACTCTTCAAAAAGCTGTTCTGCCGTTCTTTCATTAAATCCTTCAATATTCATGGCATCTCTACTGGCAAAATGTACTATGCTTTTAACCATCTGGGGCTTGCAGGAAAGGGTATTTTCACAAAATAGATGAACTCCATCTTGAATCAACATTGCTCCACAAGCCGGGCAATGTATAGGAGCTTCCAACTCCTCAGCCTCGGCTAAAGACTCCTCTACGGCCCCTGTAATTTCCGGAATTACATCATTGGAACGACGTACAAAAACACGACACCCTAACTTTATACCTTTGCGTTTAATATCATCCATATTATTGAGAGTAGCCCGTTTAATAGTCACCCCCCCAATATCTACAGCTTCCAGCAAAGCAGTAGGTGTGACTTTACCTGTTCTTCCTACGTTCCATTCTACAGCTTGCAGAGTGGTAGTAGCATCCTTAGCCTCAAATTTATAAGCGATAGCCCAACGCGGAAACTTAATAGTATAACCCATAACTTCTCGAGTCTTAAGATCATTTACACAAATAACCACACCATCAATATCAAAATCTAAATCGTCTCTAAGCTCCGCAATTTTTTCTATTTCTTCAATAACATCGGCAATACTGGCACATTTTTTATGATAGGGGTGGATAGGCAAACCTTGTTCTTGTAAAAAGCTCAGAATTTCTTCATAGGTACTAAAACTTTCTCCTTCCCAATACCCAATATCATAAAAGTAAGCTATTAGTTTCCGTTTAGCTGTTTCCTGAACATTTAAATTACGTAAAGCTCCGGCAGCAGCATTGCGCAAATTTTTTAGCGGTACTTCCGCTGTACGGTTGTATTCTGCAAAAGCTTGTTTAGGCATTAAGCCTTCTCCCCTTACTTCCATTAATACAGGACTCTTAATGGTAGCAGGGATACTCTTGATAGTTAATACCTGATTGATTATTTCCTCACCAACTTCACCTGTTCCCCGAGTAGCAGCGTGCTCCAAACGCCCTTGATTGTAAGTTAGATTAATAGTTAAACCATCAAACTTCAGGGTTACTACATAAGAAAGGGGCGGTAAAGTTGTACTGTTGACTTTGTTAAATTCAGTAATTGTCTTCATTAGTCTTTTTTCCCAGGACTTTAATTCCTCTATATTTTGAGCCTTATCCAAGCTCCATAATTTAGCTTTATGTCTATGTTTCTTAAATTCACTTAAAATTATATCGCCAATTCTTCGAGTGGGAGAATCGGCTAAAACCATGCCCGTTCCCTCTTCCAACTTTCGCAAATAATCGTATAATTTATCATATTCCCCGTCACTAATAACAGGTCTATCCAGAGAATAGTAAGCATATGAGTACCTATTTAATTGGTCTACTAGTTCCTTCATTCGATCAATTTTCTTGCGCGCTATTTTATTTTGTTCGTTCACTTTATTCTCCTCCTGGATTATTTGCCTAAATTTTATTTTTTATAACTTACGAAGGGGGGCGTATTGTGCTAATAGAGTTTTCACTCCCTGTGAGGGAAAAGCAATCTTCAACTCAGTATCATTATCTTTGCGGTCTATACCTACTATAACACCTTGGCCCCACTTTTTATGCTCTACCTTATCTCCCAGCACATAAGCAGCATTGCCATTTTCCTGGACACCTGAAGCATCGTCCGCCTTTGTGGTGGGAAATAAACCCTCTCTCTTATATTCTTCCCATAAATGGGGCGGTATCTCTTCTAAAAAGCGAGAAGGTGGATTATAGCTGGTTCTCCCATATAAGCTACGCTCTCGGGCATAAAGTAAATATAACCTTTCTTTAGCTCTGGTTATAGCTACATAACAAAGTCTGCGTTCCTCCTCCATTTCTCGGGAATCCAACAAAGAACGGGAATGAGGAAATATTCCTTCTTCCATCCCTATTAAGAATACAGTAGGGAACTCCAAACCTTTAGCCATGTGAATAGTCATGATGACGACAGCCTGGGTCTCATCTTCATAACTATCTAAATCTGTAACCAACGATACTTGATTTAAGAAATCACCTAATGACAATTCTTCTGTATTTTGGTCAAATTCTTGAGTTTTAGTTAAAAATTCTTTTAAATTATCCATTCTGCTTCTAGCTTCTACCGAATTTTCTTCCACCAATTCTTGCCAGTAACCCGTATCCTGCAAGATTTTTTCCGTTAATTCCGTTACTGAGAGGGAGTTAACACTGTCATAAAAGCTATCCATTAATTTTTTAAAGGAATTTACAGCCTTTTTAATTTTAGGTCCTAACTGCAAATTATCAAGCCCTTTTAAAGCATCATAGATAGGAATATTATTTATTTGACTGTATTCTTCAATCTTTTGAAAAGATGTGGCTCCGATCCCGCGGCGCGGTACATTTATTATACGTCTTAAACTAATACTGTCGCTAGGATTCACCAAGATTTTAAGGTAAGCCAAAATATCTTTAATTTCTTTACGTTCATAGAATTTCAAGCCCCCCACAATCCTGTATGGTATACCTGCTCTAATTAAACCTTCCTCCACACTTCTTGTTTGAGCATTCGTTCTAACTAAAACAGCAAAATCCTGATAATTACGCTCTTTTACAAACTCATTTATTCTCTCACATATAAAGCTGGCCTCATCCCGCTGGTTTATGGCTTGATATTGCACCACCAGTTCTCCTTGAGGGTTCTTGGTCCATAGCTTTTTCTTTTTACGACCCACATTATGGAGAATTACCTCATTGGCGGCATCAAGGATACACTGGCTGGAGCGATAGTTTTGTTCCAACTTGATAACTTTCGCACGGGGATAATCCCGCTCGAAATCCAGGATATTACGAATATCAGCCTGACGAAAACCATAGATAGATTGATCATCATCACCAACTACACAGAGATTTTGGTGAATTTTAGCCAACATATTTACAAAAACATATTGGGCGTGGTTTGTATCTTGATATTCATCAACCATTATATAACGAAAACGTTCCTGATATTTTTTTAGTATTTCAGGGTTTTCTTCGAAAATACGGACAGTCAACATAATTAAATCATCAAAATCCAGAGCGTTATTTTCTTGTAAGCGCTTTTGATATACCTGATACGCTTGTACACCAATCTCTTCTAAATAATCTGCCGGTACTACTTTATGGGGCCTTTTTAAATCGCTCTTAAAACGACTAATAACATTAATAAGCATTTTAGGGGGAAATTTCTTTTCATCCAGATTAAGTTCTTTAGTTACTCCTTTCATAACCTGTAACTGATCTTGGGTATCATAAATAGTAAAGTCACTATTATATCCTAAACTGCTTATCTCTCTAAAAAGTATGCGTAAACAAGCGGCATGAAAAGTCATTACCCACATATCTTTACTGCTGGTTCCCAACAAAGCCGCTAAACGACTTTTCATTTCCTCAGCAGCTTTATTTGTAAAAGTAATGGCTAGTAACGAATAAGGGCTTATTCCCTCCACATTAATCAAACTAACGATTCTCGGATGCAGCTGTTCTATTTTCTTTTGTGTCCCATGCTCTTCTAGCCACTTGGCCATTAATGCCAAATCTTCTTCGGTAAGATCCTCCGGTGGCAAGGCTTGAGGGTTATACTTAGGTCCAAAAAGGTATAGATGTAAAATTCGATGAACCATAGCTGTAGTTTTACCTGAACCTGCCCCAGCCAAACAAAGAACCGGTCCTTCTCCTGTTTCTACTGCCTTAAGCTGCTCAGGATTTAGCCCAGCAAAAAGGCGATTTCTCATAGCATCTCTTAAATTCCAATAACTTTGCCTTAATTCATTATTTATAGACACGAGTTGTCCTCCTCAACCCAAAATTATGTGCAATTATACATTGTCTATTGTATCATGACTTTTGCACTAACTCGACCCATGTTATACAAAAACAATATCTTGGTACTTAATTCTAAAAAATATTATTTTTTTAATGTATAAAGATGTCACGTTAAGGAGATACTTTAAACTGAACAACTCCTCTTATCTCCTCCACTCTATGGTTCAGGGTAGTGCCCTGGGCCTTTTTTTTGTTTAAAAATACAAAAAAAGAACCTCTCTAATATATTACTAATAAAGAGAGGACTTCATTATTAAACCCTTCACTTCTTAAAGAAAAGCATGTCTCGCCCTGTTTTCTTTTTACCTAAACCATCCACATCTATATCCCGGATATTTTTTAAATCCTTACGTGGATAAATACCTAGAAAATCTTCCCCCATTTCAAAACGATCCTGACGGGTTTTTAGGTAATGCTCTTTTATCAATTCATTACTAAATTCCTCTCGGGTAAGACCACTCTTTAACTGGGCTTCACGTAGATCATCAAAGACTTTTCCTGCCACAGCTTCACTGGGAGTAAGATCATGTTCCTTCTCATCACGTCCATTTTTATGTGGCATAAAAACACCTCCTTCTCTCTAGTATGAGGAGCTTAGGAGGCTTTTTATACCTAGTTGTCTTTATGCCTTTTAGCTAATTCTTCCCAGATCTCTTGTAAGTCTATGTTATGTTCAGCTAACATTACCAATAAATGATATAACAAATCAGCTGTTTCATAAACTATTTCCTCTTTTTTCCCACCCTTGGAGGCTATAACTACTTCTGTGGCCTCTTCTCCTACTTTTTTTAATATTTTATCTATCCCACTTTTAAATAGATATGTTGTATAAGAATTAGGGGGCATTTGCTTTTTACGTTCCTTAACAAGAGTTTCCAGCCACGATAAAGCCGCCCATTCCGGCTTCAAGTTATCATCTTTTTCTTGCAAAGCTCTGTAAAAGCAGGAAAAATTCCCGGTATGGCAAGCTTCACCCGTCTGCCACACCTGAACCAACAAGGTATCAGCATCGCAATCATAGTAAATACCTGCAACTTTCTGGATATGTCCCGAGGTTTCACCTTTAGCCCAGAGAGTCTGACGACTGCGACTGTAAAACCAGGTTCTACCATCAGTCAAAGTTTTCTCTAAGGCCTCTTTGTTCATATAGGCCATCATTAAAACAGTACCGCTTTTAATATCTTGAACTACTGCCGGTATCAAACCTTTTTCATCAAAATTCAAATTATCAATTACTTCCGGAGTAACATTCATTGGCGAACCACAACTCCCTTTTCCTGTAGATACTTTTTGACTTCCTTAATTGTAAGCTGCCCAAAGTGAAAGACGGAAGCAGCTAACAAACCATCGGCTTTGCCTTTAACCGCACCTTCATAAAAGTGTTCTATATGACCTACCCCACCTGAAGCGATAACGGGTATATTTACAGCACTGCTGACAGCATTAGTTAACTCCAGGTCATATCCTTCTTTAGTTCCATCTCTATCCATACTGGTCAGCAGAAGCTCTCCCGCTCCTAATGTTTCAACTTTTTTTACCCAATCAATTACATCAATACCTGTGGGAGTACGTCCTCCATGAGTATATACTTCCCATCCCTTTTCAACACGGCGGGCATCAACAGCTACAACTATACATTGATTGCCAAAATGCTTGGCACCTTCCCGGATTAGCTCGGGGTTTTTTACTGCCGAGGTATTGATAGCAATCTTATCAGCACCTGCTTTTAAAATCTTTTGCATTTCAGAAACAGATTTAATTCCACCACCTACGGTAAAAGGAATAAATACCTGTTCTGCTACTCGTTTTACAACATTAACCATAGTATCTCTAGCCTCACTGGAGGCAGTAATATCTAAGAATACTAATTCATCAGCGCCACTTTTATCATAAAAGGCTGCTAATTCCACAGGGTCACCTGCATCTTTCAGATCCAGAAATTTTGTTCCTTTGACAACTCTACCTTTTTCCACATCTAAACAGGGAATAATCCTTTTAGCCAGCATAACTATTCCTCCATGAATTCCAGGGCTTCCTGCAGATTAATAGACCCTGAATATAGAGCTTTTCCCATAATAATACCTTCTATTCCGCACTCCTCTATAGCTTTAAGATTGCGCAAATCATCATAATTAGATACTCCCCCTGAAGCAATCACCTTTAGCCCGCTAACTTGGGCTACGCTTTTGGTAGCTTCCACATTAGGACCTCGTAGAGTACCATCTCTTCTAGTATCAGTAAAGACAATACGTTTAACTCCTAAGGATGCGATCTCTTGCGCTAAATCTTCTACCCTTGTCTCCACTGTAGTTTCCCAACCTTCAATGGCAACTAGTCCATCTTTTCCATCTATTCCAACCATAATTTTTTCTCCGAATTTTTGCACACATTCTTTTACCAATTTAGGAGATAGGATAGCAGCTGTCCCTAAGATGACCTTGTCCACTCCAATATTAATTAATTTTTCCACAGTTTCCAGGCTGCGAATACCCCCTCCTAATTGAATAGGAATTTTAACAGCCTCTACCATTTCTTTAATTACATCTAAATTTTGAGGTTCTCCCGTGAATGCACCATCCAAATCCACTACATGAAGACAAGGAGCCCCTAACTCTTCCCAACGCAATGCCATTTCCACCGGTTCATCTGAATATACTGTTTCAGTGCCAGGTTCCCCTTGAACCAGGCGGACGCATCTACCATCTCTTAGATCTATCGCCGGTATTATTAACATTTCCTCACCATCTCCCTGAAATTTCTTAATATTTTCAGCCCCACACGGCTGCTTTTTTCCGGATGAAATTGAATCCCTACAATGTTATTAAAACATACTATAGCAGGAAATTCCACTCCATAATGGGAACTAGCCAAAATATGTGAAGGATCGCACTTGTTCACATAATATGAATGAACAAAGTAAACATAACTCTCCTGGTCTAACTCGTGCAAAAGGAGATGGGGTTTTTTTATGTTTAAAGTATTCCAACCCATGTGAGGAATCTTAAGACCTTGGGGAAAACGTCCCACTTTTCCCGGCAACAAACCTAAACCCTCATGGACACCAAATTCATCGCTTTCTTCAAACAAAAGCTGCATTCCCAGACAGATACCTAAAAAGGGGGTACCTTGGGAACATACTTCCTTGATTATGTCCACTAATTCATACTTCTGCAACTTTTCCATTCCCTGAGGAAAAGCACCTACCCCAGGTAAAATAACGGCCTGGGCAGATAATATATCCTTCTTTTGGCGTGTAATCACAGGATCAAAACCCACATGTTTTAAACCTTGTAACACACTGGCTAGATTCCCTACACCATAGTCCAGCACCGCTGCTTTCACTTATAAAACCCCCTTGGTAGAAGGTAACTCCTTACCCTCAATAGTTACAGCTTTTCTGAGAATTCTTCCCATACCTTTAAAAATGGCCTCGGCCAAATGGTGAGAATTTCTACCTGCTAATTCCCTAATATGCAAGGTTACTTTAGCTTCATTTACAAAAGCTTGCCAAAATTCTTCTACTAATTGACTATCAAACTGTCCTATTTTCTCCGTGTTAAAATCAACTTGATAATAAAAACCGGGCCTCCCACTAATATCAAGGGCACATAAGACTAAGGCTTCATCCATAGGTAAAGCTAAAGATGCATAACGAGTTATGCCTCTTTTATCCCCCACGGCTTCTTGAAAAGCTTGCCCTAAAGATAAACCTATATCTTCTACGGTATGATGATCATCCACTTGCAAATCACCTTGAGCTTCTAATTCCAAGGTAAAACCACTGTGTTTGCTTAAAAGATCTAACATATGATCTAAAAAACCTACGCCGCTTGTTCCCGTAAACTTTCCTGCTCCATCCAGGAGTAGTGAAACTTTAATTTGAGTCTCCTTAGTACTTCTTTCCACAAAACCTTTCCGTTCTTTCAACTATTAACCCCCTTTACACGCACAGCTACAGAAGCTTTATGGGCGGTTAAACCCTCTGTCTCCGCTAAAATCTGAATACCATTAGCTCCCTCTATTAAACCTTGCTTAGTATAATTAATAATACTGGAGCGTTTAACAAAGTCATCTACTGTTAAAGGTGAGCTATAGCGGGCTGATCCACTGGTAGGCAAAACATGGTTAGGTCCTGCCCAATAATCCCCTAAAGGTTCCGGTGAATAAGGCCCTAAAAATACTGCCCCGGCGTGTTGTACTTTAGCCAGCTCTGCCCAGGGTTGGGCAACCAATAATTCCAGATGCTCGGGAGCACAAAGATTAGCTACTGTAAAAGCTTCCTCCAAATCTTTAACAATAATAACTGCACCATAGTCTGTTAAAGCTGTTTGTGCTATTTCTCTGCGGGAAAGTTGGGCTAGCTGCTTTTCTAAAGCCAGCACCACATCCTTAGCGTAAGAAGCAGAGGTAGTAACCAAAAGTGCTCTGGCTCTTTTATCGTGTTCGGCCTGGGACAATAAATCAGCTGCTGCATAGTGGGGATCAACGCTACCATCACCAATCAGCAAAATTTCACTGGGACCGGCCAACATATCTATTCCTACTTTACCAAAGACCATTTTCTTAGCCAAGGTCACATAAATATTACCTGGTCCCACGATTTTATCTACAGCTCGTATTGTTTCTGTTCCATAGGCTAGAGCTGCCACAGCTTGAGCACCGCCTACACGATATATTTCCTTTACACCTGCTTCATGAGCAGCCACTAAAGTTGCCGGAGGTAGTTTTCCCTCTTTTCCCGGGGGTGTAACCATTACTATTTCCTTTACACCTGCTACCAAGGCAGGTAAGCTGGTCATTAAAACGGAAGAAGGGTATCGAGCTGTACCTCCCGGCACATAAACTCCCACCCGCTGTAAAGGACGATAAATTTGCCCTACGATGGATCCTTTTTCATCCTGAGTAAACCAGTCATTTTTCTTCTGTTTGGCGTGGAAACTAACAATATTATCCTTGGCTTGCCGTATAGCTTGCAGAAAATCATATCCTACCTGTTGATAAGCAGCTTCTATTTCTTCTTCCGCAACACGAAGTTCTTCTTTATCCAACTTACAGCCATCAAAGTCAGCAGTATATTGAAGCAGCGCCTGATCTCCGGAAAGTTCAATGTTTTTCACTATTTTCTCTACCTGAGTCCATAACTTTTTTTCCTCAAAGGAACGAGATTTGATTCTTTCAGTAGCTTCTGGCTCCGGCCAGTTATAAACTGGGATCATTAGTTTCCTGCTCCTTCCTTTTCCAAACATCCTTTAATATCAGTTACTAATTTATTCAGCTCATTAAACTTCAAACGATAACTAGCCCTGTTTACCACAAGTCGAGCCGAGGCATTGCCGATTTCCTCTAAAGGAACTAAATCATTCTTCTGCAACGTTTTACCCGTGGATACTATATCAATAATAACTTCCGCTAAACCAACCTGAGGAGCCAGTTCGATATTACCATGCAACTTAATTATTTCAGCCTGAAAACCTTTTTTTTGCAAATATTCTTTGGCGATAGTAGGAAATTTAGTAGCAATGCGCATTCCTTGTTTCCAGGGATATTTTCCCTCTTCCGTAAGGACCTTGCGTGGTGCTGCCACAACAAAACGACAAAAACCAAATTTTAAATCTATCAATTCATAAAGATTCTTGCCTGCTTCAATGAGACTATCCTTCCCTACAATGCCTAAGTCCGCTGCTCCATGCTCTACATAAGTAGGAATATCTGTAGGTCTACACACAATATATTGCACTTGATTTTCTTCATCCTCAAAAACAAGAGTTCTGGCTTTATCAGATAAATGTTCCGTCTGAAGACCACACTTGGCCAGGAGTTCCAGGCTGGGTGCAAAGAGTTTTCCCTTAGGTAATGCTATTGTCAATTTGTATTCCATTTTCATTTACCCCCTTGAACCCAGATTAAATCCATATCCTTTTCTTTAGCCCATAAATCTGCTTGTTCCTTAGTTATTTCTTTTAATACTTCTATAACAGGTTTGCCTTCCTTCCTAAGTTCCGTAGCTTTCTCGATTATCTGACCTATATCATTCCCGGCCACCATTATCATACCATCTTTCGAACTATTTCCCGGTAAACTTAACAAAAGTCTTTCTACCCCTAAAGCAAAGCCTGTAGCAGGATACTCCTTACCAAAATGGTGCAACAAATGATCATAACGCCCACCGCCGCCAATAGGATATCCAATTCCCTTAGTATAAACTTCAAAAACCATTCCTGTATAGTAAGTTTGGCTACGTAACGTACTCAGATCTATTTGTACACAAGAACTATAACCATAATACTCTAATAACCTTAGGATTTCACTAAGCTCCAGTAATGCTCTCTTGATATCAGCGGGTAAATCCTGGGAGTATTCTCTCAAATCTTGGCGAGTCAACTGGCGAGTTAAGAGTCCTAATAAATTTTCTCTGCGTTCTTCTTCCATACCTAAGCTGGCATAATAATTGTTTAAACCTACAAAATCTTTGTCCAGGATCAATCTGCGCACTTCATTGCGCACTTCTTCCTTTTGGGGCAAGCTCTCTAGTATTCCCCATAAAACCCCGGTATGGCCTAAACTAATAGTGAAATTTTCTAAGCCGATTCCTTTTAAAGCATTGATGACTAAATTTAAGATTTCAGCATCTGCTTCCGGACCTTCTTGTCCGATTAATTCTACTCCTACTTGAGTAAATTCTCGTTGTCGACCGGCTTGGATATCTTCATAACGAAAAACTTCTGCACCATACATTAAACGCCAGGGAGGATTCCCTGTAATTTTACTGCCTACTAACCTGGCAATGGGTGCTGTCATTTCCGGACGCATGGCTAAAATACTACCGTCCCTATCAATTAGTTTATAAAGGTCATCCGATCCTCCCGTAGTTTCACTAGTAACAAGGGTGTCATAATATTCCAGTACAGGGGTAGTTACCTCTTCATAACCCCATAAAGCAATGGTGTCTAGTAATTTGTTAATTATTTTCCTTTTTGTACTGGCCTCTTGGGGCAACAAATCTCGCATTCCCGCAGGTATTTGCCAGTTATCATTAATCTTTTTCATCAGCAACCAACCTTTTAATTAGTTAAAGTATTAATATGTTAATTAGTTTAATTTTATGAATTGTAGCTTGACTTGTCAAGAGTAAATAAAAAAACTTAAAACTAACTATAAAAAAGAACCGGTATAAAGCCCGGTTTCTTTATTATTCTTCTTCTTTTTTTAATTTATCAAGAATGAGTCTGTAACCATCGGCACCGAAGAACAAACAGCGCTTAACACGACTGATGGTAGCTGTACTGGCACCGGTTTTTTCTGCAATATCCGTATACGTCATTTTCTGATCCAGCATTTTTGCTACTTCCAGACGTTGAGCCATTGATTTCAGTTCGCTAACAGTACTTATATCCTCAAAAAAACGATAACATTCTTCTTCATTTTCTAAGAGAAGTATGGCCTTAAAAAGCCGGTCAATAAAATCATCTTTAAGCCTATTCTGGTAAGTCATGGTGTTTTCCCCCACCTTTCATACTACTCCTCACTTACTGCTTCTCTTTATATGACTTTGGCGCTTCCGCTATAAATTAGGCCCCGTTCTGGATCAATAGTTACTATAGAATCCTGTTTAATAAGAGTTGTGGCTTCATGCGCACCCACAATTACCGGAATTCCCAAATTTATTCCCACAATAGCTCCGTGGGAAGTCATTCCTCCCTGTTCTATAATGAGAGCTGAGACACGTTGAATGGCAGGCATAAAATCACGATCTGTGTATGGCGTAACTAAAATATCTCCTTTTTTCACCAGTTCCGTGGCTTCTTGAGGTGTCTTGGCAACTACAACTTTACCTGTCACAGATCGACTCCCTATGCCGGTACCTTTAACTAAAACTTTGCCTACTGTATGTACTTTTATCAAATTTGTAGTACCTGCTATACCAGTAGGCACCCCTGCTGTAATTATTACTAAATCTCCGTTTTTAATGTATTCGGCTTTAAGAGAAGTTTCTACGGCTGTTTCAATGAGTACGTCCGTGGACTTACTGGCCGCAGATACCAAGGGATATACTCCCCAGATAAGTAAAAGCTTTTTTGCAACTCTTTGGTCGGGTGTAACAGCAACAATAGGACATTGTGAGCGATACTTGGAAACCATCCTAGCTGTATATCCTGACTGAGTAGCAGTAATAATTGCCGCTGCACCTAAACTCATAGCAGTATCACATGTAGCATGGCTAACAGCCTCCGTAGTTGTGCGGGACACTGCTTGAGCACGCTTTTTCATAAGTTCATGCCAATTCAGGGAAGCTTCAATTCTATCAGCTATACGTGCCATAGTTGTTGCAGCTTCTACCGGATATCTACCGTTGGCAGTTTCACCAGATAGCATAATAGCATCGCTGCCATCATAGATAGCATTAGCAACATCACTGGCTTCTGCCCTGGTAGGTCGTGGATTTCTTACCATGGACTCTAACATTTGTGTTGCCGTAATTACCGGTTTACCATGAAAATTACATTTATCAATTAATTTTTTCTGAACTATTGGAACTTCTTCCGCCGGTATTTCTACACCTAAATCTCCCCGAGCAATCATAATCCCATCGGATACCTTGATGATTTCCTCAAGATTTTCTACTCCTTGCCTATTTTCTATCTTGGAAACCAAATGTATATCAGAGTTTAAATCTTCTAAGATCTTACGAATTGCTATAACATCTTGAGCTGAACGAATAAAAGAACAAGCAATAAAATCTACTTTTTCCTCTACTCCCAACTTTATATCTGCCACATCCCTTGCTGTCAGGCCGGGTAAATTTATTTGAACCTCCGGTACGTTTACTTTCTTTCTATCACTAATAACGCCACCATTTTCAACTAGGCAATGAATTTCTCTGGCTTCAATCTTTTTAACTCGCAAGGAAATATTTCCATCGTCCAATAAGATTTGTGTTCCTTCCACAACATCATTTACTAATCCTTCATATCCGATGGATACCATCTCATCCGTACCCATAACATCATCAATTGTTAAGGTAAAATGAGCTCCTTCTTGTAAAACTGCCTTACCATTTTTAAAAAGGCCCATTCTTATCTCGGGTCCTTTAGTATCAAGCATGATTGCTACAGGAATACCTACTTCCTGAGAAGCCTGGCGTATTGCAGCAATACGTGTTCTATGTTCCTCATGGGTACCATGGGAAAAGTTAAGGCGGGCTACGTTCATCCCTCTAATTAATAATTCTTTTAAAATAGGTACTGTTTCGCTTGTAGGTCCAATTGTACAGATTATCTTCGTTTTACGCATAGCAACGCTTTAAGCGCTTTTACACCTCCTTCGATATGGTAATACAAGATACAGCAGACTTAAATTTTATTACCCATATAATTCTATACAGTTAAATTATTATTTATTATTTCATTAGCCTCTTCAGCTTCTGATTCAGGAACTAATATTTCGACGGAAGCAGAATTCCCCAGATGAGGTGCTCCTATAGGGCGGAGCATTACTAAAAGGCCTTCATTTGTTAAGATTGACTTTAATTGTTCTGCTATTACTCCATTAGGAGCAATATAAACAACCGTCCACATGTAATAATCCTCCTTAGTTAACAGACCATTCTCTTATTCACCTGTTTCAACGATACCATGCTTCGTATATATTTGGGCTTTTCCCCGTATTTTAATAGCTGAAGTATGTTCTGTAAACTGGGCTATCATAACCTCGCCCCGGTCAAGTTTTTCCGAATGGTGAAATTTTGTATCTTTTCCTCGTGTTAAACCGCTAATAGATACTCCATTATCTATGGCCTTAACTACGATATAATCATCACCATTTATTTTACCTCCATCCACCCAACTTTCCTCCTTATTATAAGATGCTAACTCTTATTAAATTTAATTCTTAAATTTTCTTCCACAACGTTCGGTACCAGACCTTTAACACTGCCTCCCACGATAGCAACCTGCTTAATTATACTGGAGCTCAAAAAAGAATATTCATTACCAGTCATTAAAAACAAAGTATCTAACTTTTTATTAAGGTGTTTATTCATCGTAGCTAATTGCATCTCATATTCAAAATCTGTAACTGCCCGTAACCCCCGTATCAAAGCCTGAGCTCCCCGTTCCCTAGCATAATCAGCAACTAGTCCCGCAAAGCTATCAACTTCGACATTGTTTAAATGTTTAACACTTTCCTTCATTAAATGAATTCTTTCACCGATTGTAAATAAATTATTTTTATAATTTTCTGTGGCAATAGCAATTATGACATGATCAAAAATTTTGCTTGCTCTCTCTGCAATGTCAATATGTCCATTGGTCACCGGATCAAAGGTTCCGGGATAAATGGCTGTACGCACTAAAATCTCCCCTCCAAATTTATATCTATCTATTAGTTTTTTATAGGAGCCCACTGTATCTTAAATTTGTATTTCGTGAAGAAAATTTTATTATCCTGCCATAAGCTGAAATATTAAGGTATTTTTTATAATTATTTTTTGCTTTTGGCTTCCAGGTTCATACTTATAAAACAAGCCTTAGTAAAAGGCTTACTTTAGTTATCTGTCTTAATATTGTTTTGTTTTTACCTCTATATTATCCCTATTTTCACCATTATCTTGACTCTTCTCTTGCTCTTGCTTTTTTGTTTCCTCTTCCAATTCTACTTTTATAGTATCTTCCGCTTTTTTGAGGGCTCCTTTAAATTCGCCAATACTTTTTCCCAGTGCTTTTCCCACTTCCGGTAACTTACCAGGACCAAAAATCACTAGCGCAATTATTAATATTAAAATAAGTTCTCCAAAACCAAGTCCACCAAACACTTAATTTCCTCCTTAGTGCTTAAGCATTATTAAATATATTTCAGTATATCATAAGCTATTTGCCTTTGTATCCACGCACTTAAACTATTTACTTACTAAACTTACGGAACTTTCTCCTAAAAAATCTCTTAACTCCTCTAGTAAAGCAGGTGAATTTTCTACCCAAAATTTAGAATCACTCTTAATTAATTTTTTTATTTCCGGGAAGTACAAAAAGACAGGATTATTTCCAGGAAACTTTTTAAAGATAGGAATTAGATCCTCCCATATTTGGGTTTGTCCTACGCCGGGAGGAATTTTTAAATATATTTTTGTTACCTTGTTTTGTGAAAATATACCCTCACTCTCAACAACAGTCGCTTCCTCCAAGGAACTGATCTCTTCTACAAAGAGCTTGGGGTTATCTTCCTGGATATTTAATCTACCTTTTATCAATACCGGCATATCATTCTGTAAAAAATGATTATATTGAAGTAGTTTCTTCGGAAATAATAAACAGTCCAAATTACCTGTTAAATCTTCCAGGACAAAATATGCCATAGACTGGCCACGTTTGGTTATAGTCCTTTTAATAGCTGTCATAAGCCCTGCCAAGATAACCATTTCTCCATCATGGGCTTCTTTTAACGTTTCAATATTGTGGCTAGTCTTATTACGAATTATATCTTTAAATTCCGCTAAGGGATGTCCACTTAGATATAGACCTAAAACTTCTTTTTCCATCTGCAATATCTCTTTATCGGAAAAATCTCTTACTTCCGGCAAGGGAATAGGAGGGTTGAGAATGGTTTTTTCTTCAGCAAAATCAAACAATGACATTTGCCGGGAATCCTTATCTTTCTGTAACAATATTCCCCTCTCTATACACGTATGAAGAATTTCTAAAAGTTGGGCACGGGTACCGGGAACAGAGCTAAAGGCTCCCGCCTTTATTAAATTTTCTATTACCCGCCGATTAATATGGGTTAAGTCTACCCTTTCACAAAAATCTTGCAAACTCTGGAACGGTTCTTCTTTTCTTTCTCTAATAATTGCTTGAATAGCTTGATAACCAACTTGTTTAATAGCAGCCATGCCAAAACGGATTTTATTACTGCTGACTGTAAAGTTTTCCCTACTATAATTTATATCGGGAGGTAGAATTTCTATTTTTCTCTGACGACATTCTTCAATATAGAAGGGAACCTTATCCTTAGATTCCACCACACTAGTCAATAACGCCGCCATAAACTCCACAGGATAGTGAGCTTTTAGATATGCAGTCTGATAGGCTAAGAAAGCATAGGCTGCAGAATGACTCTTGTTAAACCCATAGCCTGCAAAGTATTCCATCAAATCAAAAATTTTCCCGGCCGTTTCCTCTTCTATCCCTTTACCAACGGCACCGGCAATAAACTGCTGACGCAGACCGGCGATTATCTCCGGCTTCTTTTTTCCCATGGCTCGCCGTAAAAGATCAGCCTCTCCTAAAGTAAATCCGGCTAGATCACTGGCAATGCGCATAACCTGTTCCTGATAAATGATTACTCCGTATGTAGGCTTTAAGATGGGTTCTAAAGCAGGATGCAGATAGCTAATCTCTACATCACCATGCCGCCTTTTGATAAAATCATCGATCATTCCGCTACCCAAGGGACCTGGACGATACAAAGCCACTAGAGCAATAACATCTTCAAAAGACTGGGGTTTTAGATCCCGCAAAATTGTACGCAGTCCTGAGCTTTCTAACTGAAAGACCCCGATGGTATCACCCTCTGATAATAATTGATAGGTGGCAGAATCAGTCAAATCCAGGTGTGTTAAATCAAGTTTGATATTTCTGCTTTGTTCCACAATATTAACAGTGTTGTTAATCACTGTTAAAGTCCTTAAACCTAAAAGATCTATCTTTAATAAGCCTATCTCTTCCACAGTTTCTTTTTCAAACTGTGTACAAGCTAAACCATCGGCCGTCTTTTGTAAAGGTAAATAGTGATCCAACGGTTCCTCAGATATAACTAACCCTGCAGCATGAGTACCGGCATGACGCGGCATTCCTTCTAAAGCTTGAGCTGTTTTAATTAGATCCTTTACTGTTTGTTCTTCTTCTACCAAACGGACTAGTTCAGGCGATACTTCTAAAGCCCGGGCCAAAGTCATTCCAATTTCCATGGGAACCAGCTTTGCTACCTTATCTACTAAAGAGAGGGGTACATTCATCGCCCTTCCTGTATCGCGAATGGCAGCACGGGCCGCCATAGTTCCAAAAGTAATTATTTGACACACTCGGTCCGAACCATATTTTTCTACAACATATTCAATCACTTCGCCCCTGCGTTCATAACAAAAATCTATATCAATATCAGGCATACTTACCCGTTCAGGATTTAAAAACCGTTCAAAAAGCAAATCATATTTTAACGGATCAATATCTGTGATTCCCAGACAATAGGCCACTAAACTTCCTGCCGCTGAACCCCTACCGGGGCCAACAAAAATGCCATTTTGTTTAGCAAAATTAATAAAATCCCACACGATCAAGAAATATCCGCTATATCCCATCTTTTTAATTACTGACAGTTCATAAGTGAGCCTTTTCTCATGCACCGAAGATATATCAACATACCTTTTTTCAAGACCCTGACGACATAATTTTTCTAAATAACTATCATCATTATATCCTTCCGGCACCTTGTAATCGGGCATATGGTTTTCACCAAAAGTAAAATCCACCTGACAACGTTCAGCAATGTCCACTGTATTATGTAAAGCTTCAGGGTAATCCCCAAATAACAGTTGCATTTCCTGACCTGTCTTTAAATAAAATTCATTTGTCTCAAAACGCATCCGCTGTTCATCTTGAATAGTTTTTCCAGTCTGTATACAGAGCATTATATCTTGCACAAAAGCATCTTCTTGCCGTAAATAATGAATATCATTAGTACAAACTAAGGGAATATTAGTTTCCTTAGCTATATGAATAATGCCACTGTTTACTTTAGCTTGTCCCGCTAAACCATGATCCTGTAACTCCAGGAAAAAGTTGTTTTCTCCATAAATCTCCTGATATTCCAAGGCAGCAGCCCGAGCTTCTTCTTCTTTCTCTTGTAAAAGCAGAGCAGGGATCTCCCCCGCCAAACAAGCCGAAAGACAGATTAATCCCTTACTATATTTTTTGAGCAAAGCCTTATCCACCCGAGGTTTATAATAGAATCCTTCTAACCAGGAGATAGTGACCAGTTTGATAAGATTCTGATACCCTTCCTGATTCTCGGCCAACAATACAAGATGATAGGGGGAATCATCTACTCCTGATACTTTATCTAAGTGAGATCGAGGAGCAACATAAACCTCACAACCAATAATGGGTTTAATCCCGGCTTTCAAAGCCTCTTTATAAAATTCAATTACTCCATACATTACTCCATGATCAGTTATAGCTAGGGCTTTCATTCCTAGCTCCTTTGCTCGTGCAACTAATTCTGGTATTTTATTAGCTCCATCCAGCAAGCTGTAGCATGTATGAGTGTGTAAATGAACAAAGTCCATCTAGGAAACCTCCTTTTCCTTCACACACTAACTCTAAATATATTCTATCAAATATTATACTAAAAAAAGAGCAGTACATTTTTACATGAAAAAGTCTGCTCCTTTTAATTTACCAGTAAAACCATATTATCTTGTCATAAATCATACTATTTTTTTACAATACGACTTTTAATTAATCCCTGCACCATAAGGCGATCTTTACTATAAAGGCTCACTTCAATGGCACATGATTTCTTTTCCAGATGTATTATTCTAGCATAAACCTCTACTTTATTTCCTACCGCTACAGGTTCCATATGATACATGGTCAAATTTTCCACCACAGAATCTAACCTTATTTGTCTGCGCACTGCAATATAGGCAGAGGTAGTGATTATTGTAACTAACGTACCCGGACTGGCTGTACCATATTCATTGATCATAAATTGTGTAATTTCACCGCTAATTTTTGTTCCTTCTTGCCAGTCATCCAGAGTAAAGCCGCTCATAACTAAATTATCAACGGTTTCACCTATATGGGGTTGCTTTTGGGCTACCTGAAAAGCATTTAATATATCCTGCCTACTGACAACACCAACAAGCTTACCCTTTTCCAGCACAGGAACAAGTTCAAAACCTTCCCAGACCAAGATTCGTGATAAATGAGTAACTAAGGTTGTTTTTTCAACTTTTAAGACATCCTTAGTCATAACCGATAAGATGCTAGCACTGCGATCAACCCCTGCTACATCTACAGCCGTTACTATACCTATTACCATCATATTCTGGTCTACAACAGGGAAACGACTGTGCCCTGTGGAATGGGCCATACTATACCAATCATCTACAGTAGCATCGGCTCTCATATAGTAGACATTCTTGACCATAATATCTTCCACATGGACAAGTTCCTTATCTGTTAGTCGATCATAAACAGCCCTGTTTATCATGGATATAGCTTCGAAAGTATCGTAAGGACAAGAAATCAACACTAGCTTTTTTTCTTCAGCCTCACGCTTTATTTCTTCATCTATCCTAAAAGAACCAGCTACTACTAAATGTGCTTCTTTTTCTAGGGCAATCTTTTGTATTTCTTTCAGATCTCCCACAATTAACAGAGCATCTTTTTTTAAATATTTTTCTATTACCTCAGGACTGTTACATCCAATCACAAACCTGGATGGTGCGATACTACTTACCAATTGCAACCCCGTTAGAACTTCTCCTTCAATAATATGAGAAATTTCCTTGAGAGTTAAATCTTCAATTTCTTTTTCTTCTTCTGCCTGTATGCGAATAGTTCCAACCTTAGGAATCGAACTTACCAAGCCTTGACGTTCAGCATCTTTAATAGCTCGATATGCCGTCCCTTCGCTTACATCCAATTCTTTTGCAATTTGTCTAACAGATATTTTGGTATTGATTTCTAATGTTTTGATAAATCTAATAATCTGCTCATGTTTAGTTAAACTGCTCCCCAAGGCATCACTTAACAAGCATACAACACCTCGAATCTATCATTATCTTCCTCGTTATTAGTATAGCAGATCCCTTCAACTGTTACAAATATTATTTTAAATAAGAGTGTGTATTAGAACAGTTAACTTTTTTTACCATTATAATGCAGGATTAATAGACTCCTAATCTTTTTTCTTGGTAGATCGTGCCCGCATCAATCCTCCAATTCTCCCTGTTTCTTCCGCTGTTAACTCTCCCCATCCATAATCTTGGACCTTTTGCCAAAGGCCTAATTCTTTAGCGATTTCAATTTTTAACAGATCTTTAGCTGATGGTTGTTTTTTCTTTTTGCCCATATTTCATCACCTTTTCTTAAGCTATCACAAGATTATAGGATAAACATCTCTTAGACAAAATATGCTGAAACTAAAGTAATTTTTCTTGGAATACATTTGTTAAAGCTAATTTGTTAAGTCTTAGCTTTATCCCTTCTATATCTGTAGTGTAAAGATTTTTTTCCTTCATGCGTTCAAAATACTTACCACCGGAAAAAGTGTATCTATTCTTACGACCCGCCTTAGTTTTAATCATTTCATTTGTATATTTTATTATATCTCCTATAGCCAATGATCGTGGCAATTCTAAGAATGACATGCCTAAAAGGAACCGCACACTATTATGCCCTGCTAGACTGCCTGTAGCAATAGCTTCTGTATGCCCCACGAATAACCCAGACTTTTCTCCCGCACAAAACAGGTTATCGATATTTTCAACTTTTAAAGCATTATTTCGTGGTGCCATGGATAAATAGCGGATAGAGTTTCCTCTACCTCCCGAGTATGGATCGGCATAGCGGGCATATTCTAACCCCGGTATTTTTCTTAATTTTTCTAGTGGATAGTACGAGCTCATCAACTTAGCCTCTCCTGTATCTAGTAGTACAATATTTTCTGCAAATTCTTTTAAGGCATACTGCTGACAAACCTTAAATCTTAATTTATCCATATTAACATCTTCCTGAGGAACAGGTAGAATCGCTACTCCCTTAAGATCTAATTCATCTCTAATTTCTTGACCTAGAGATTCTTTTATTAACTTGCAGGAACCACTAAAAGCTCCATAGGCGTCATCGCCCCTTTGACCTAAAATATCTTCAACCCCTGCACGTTGGCTAATACTTACTCTAGGGCCGAAGGTGGGACAGCGTAAGATACACATTGAACATCCATTGCCATATCTTAAGCAATTACCCATAGGCCCTGTAGACCCTGTTGTTTCAATAAAGGCATCACCCTCTACACATTTACCATTGGCTGTGATTATGCTTTCAATTTTATTTCCATTTTTTATTACATCCACAGCCCTTGATTCATAGTAAATTTTAATCCCTAAATCGTTGAGTTTTTCCCGTACTAAGGGTTCCACTTTATGAACATCATAGAGAAACGCATGTTTATGACCGGGAAACTCTATATTTTTATGGCGGGCTACCTGATCAGTAATATCAATTAATTCTCCGGCACCTAAGGCTTTTAATTCCTCTGCAGCCGTATATCGTCCATTATTTCTCATGATTCCGCCCACATTACCTAAGCCTAAGAGCATATCGGTTCTTTCCAGAATAGTTACATCTGCTCCAGCCTTTTTTGCTGTTAGTGCAGCAGCACAACCTGCCCAACCGCCTCCAATTATAACTACATTGTTCATTATTATTTACCTCCAAAAATGTGAAGTGGGTCTAACTGTGTTTTGCAAGTCTTTACTCTGCGACCGTCTTCCAGCCGCGTCTGACAACTTCCGCATATTCCCTCTCCACAGCAGATTTTGGCATCGTTAGAACAAGTAAAATATATGTCGTTATTTATTTGCTTCAATAACCTTGTTATCCCTTCGTGTATCTTATCAGCACCACCACTATATACTAATTTAATATCCTTTTCTTTAATTACTTGACTAATATAGTTTAACGTATCATCAGGTATCTCTAACTTCTTCAGATCTAATACTGTTTTTAATGTTACTTTACAACCTAACTCTCGCAAGTAATCCTCTGTAAAATTAACTCCAATACGACCACCATCTAATATAACTTCAACTTCATTGCCGGCTAAAATCAATTTCCGCGCTACGGGAGCAGCCGAAGCCTGACCAATGCCTCTAGCAATTATCAAAGCTTTTTCATTGCGTAACATCTTTAGATATTTTAAACCTAGCAAACCATTCCAATAAGGACCACGTAAATATATTTCATTATCTACTTTAAGAACTGATTTAGTTTTTACACCTTTGATTTGGATAGCAATTTCAATGGTTCCTTCCTCTTCATTAACCCTCACTACCGACATAGGTGTATCATAATACCAGGGATCTTCCGGATGACGTAAGAACACATAAGCCCCCGGTTGATTAAGTTCACGTAACAAAGTGTTATTAACTGCTATGTTCAAAATCATTACGGAATCAGAGATAGTCTTTTTGTTAACAACTTTGCAAATTAAATTTTTTCTTCCTTCTTTCATTTGGTACCTATTCCATACGTATTCCTGATAAATACAAACACCCTTCCAATTTTTACAATCGCAAAAAACATGCCCCTGCAGTTGGGAACACATTAGACATTCGCCAATTTCAGCTAAATAACACGGACAGTATTCAGTACCTGCATCAATACAATCTATTTGTTGCTCCATGTTTATACCTCCTGTTCTGATTAACCCAATACAATCCTTTGATTAGATAATCTAATCATCACTGTATAAATTATTTTGCAAGGAGGTAAAGCGTTCATGAAGAGGGCATAGAAAAAAAATAAAAAAACGCCTCACATTTGAGGCGGTATGTATATTTTTATTCTTCCAGTAATTCAAACATATCCGGATGACAATATAAAGTTTGTTCATGGTCAGTTAAATCATTAAATTCAGGTAGTATTTTGGAATACTTGAAGGCAAAATTAAATATTAATTGAATTTCCGGTTTACTTCTATCGTAAGATCTAAGTATTACCTTATCAGGATAGAAAAGATACTGATAGTCTTTATCATGCCAACCCAGTCTAATATTTCCTATTTCCAGATAAATAGTACCCCATTCATCTATGGAAAAATCATTTAAAATACCTTTTCCTACTTCCAAAAGTCCCAAACGAAAACCAATAACGTGATCAGATTTTTTTAAAAAAGTAGAAAAGTGTTCTAATATTAAGCGACAGGGTAAGCTTATTTCTTCCACTATTCTTCTTTCGCGGGTCAACTTTTCCTCAATCTCCTTTAACCTTAGAGCTTGAGGATGGCTTTCTTCCGTTAATCCATACTCTTTTTTGCTACGCCATAATGTTTGGGATATATCTTCAAGGGCTTCTAGATATTTACGATCCCTTTCTTGTCGTTTATGCAATCACTACCCCTCCTTTAGGCGATTCTAGAATCCAGTGCACCTATCTTAAGTTATATCATAGTATACACCAGTAGCCAAATATATTTCCTTATAAAATGTATTTTTTACATTCAAGTTTAATGATAAAACTTGGAAAAAAAAAGAAATTTGACTATCAGACCTTTACCCCCTATAATTATATAGTAACATGTTGAAAAATTAAATATCGGGATGTGGCGCAGTTTGGTAGCGCGCTTGGTTCGGGACCAAGAGGCCGCAGGTTCAAGTCCTGTCATCCCGACCATTGATAGCAAAGGGATTAGCCCTTTTTTATTTTTGTCAAAATCCCGTTTGACACCCTTTTTGACACCCTTTTTTAAAAATTAACGTACCAGGAGATTTTTTTCTCCTGGTATTTTTTTATTTCATAATATGAAATCTTTTCTGAAATTCATCATTTAGAATATACATCTCTTTAAACTTTTCTATATTTTCTTTATTTGTTAAGTCCACAGTAATAGTAAATACTTCTATAAACACTCTGTTGTTTTTTTCTCCAACTAAATCTCCGAACATATAACTTCCATCTTCTTCTATTATTTTGTTATACATTTCCTTAGTAATCACTGTAATACCAAAAAGCAGTTGTTCGTTGTCTGGTTTTCCTTTAAAGTAAAAATAAATTGTATTATTTTCTTCTTTTATTTGATAATGCTTTTTCCAAGACTTTGGTATATCGAAACTAAATCCTAGTTTTTTATTAGAATAAGTCTCTAAAGTTTCTAAGTTATCTTGAAGGAAAACACCTTCTAGATAGGGCTTTAATGAAGTATTCTCTTCTAATCCACAACCGTTTCCTAGGAGTTGTAGTATTAAAAAAAATACTATCATATTTTGCATAACGTCCTCCTGAAGAAAAATAGATATTTAATTTAAACATACACCAAAACAACCAAAAGAAGGAAATAACTAAAGTAAAACATGACAATTTATGAATAATACATCTAAAATGTACCATTGACGATTTAAATCGACAATTAGTCAAATGGGCAATTTGCAGTATTGTTCCGATTTTTCAGTCTGCGTGATATAATTATTTAGACATTATACAAAGGTAAAGACTCTCTAAACATTAAATGATAAATAAATTATCAGTATTATCTGTCTATTTATAGCCAATCGAAGGGAGAGTATTATGCATGCCACTGAATAAAATCCAAAGCATCAAACCGACTGTGTATATCCCGGGCTCCTTGCAACAACGGCTGGAAACTATCCATAGCTATCCGCTCATCATCCTGCAGGCAGCCTCCGGTTTTGGAAAAACCACAGCCATCAGTGAATATCTGCGCCAAACGGACGCGCAACATGTCTATTGGTACACCTGCATGGGAGAACCACTTCGCAAGGCGTGGAACGGCATTTGCAGGACCTTCTCCCATATTGACAAGAGCGCAGCGAAGCAATTGGAGATGCTGGAATATCCGGCACAGGAAAACCTCGTGGATATCGTAGAGATCATGAGCAAGTGCAACACCAATGAGGACACATGGTTAATCCTTGACAATTTTCAATACATACAAGGTGAGTTGCCCGAGGGTACCCTTCACGCACTCTCTTGCCACGGTTGTCCACGGCTGCATCTCATAGTCATCACACAATCCATCGATCCCATGGATATCGGCAGAATATCTGCGGATCAGGCAGTTCTAATTCAAAATGACGTCTTCTTTTTTCAGAAAGGAGATACCGACGCCTATTTCCGCGCCAATGAGATTGCACTGTCCCGGGATGAGCTTGACAGGCTTCAGATGCTGTCCGAGGGATGGGTGGCTGCCTTGAACCTCCAGTTGATTCGCTACCTGCGGGAGGGAGATTTCGAGATAACCGACAGCATGGACAACCTGATTCGCGCCGTCATCTGGAAACACCTAAATCTGGAGGAACAGCGCTTCCTTCTTGCCATTTCTCTGCTGGACCGCTTCACGATGGAGCAGGCCTATATCCTGCTGGAGAAGGACACGCTTCCGGCGGGGATCGTCCGCTTACTAGGCGGAGGTTCCTTCCTCCACTATGACCGGGACAGCGGTGCCTATACACTACACAGTCTGCTGCAAAGCTTTCTGAGACAGGAGCTTAGAGGACTGACCGCCGAGGAAATACGCAGAATGCAAAAGCTCGCCGCCGAAGCTTACGCGGCGGTAGGCGAGCGCTACTACGCCCTGTGTAGCTATTTGGAAGCCGGTGAGCTGGACTCCCTGCTTTCTCTACCACTCAAAGCCGCGGATTTTTCTCTGTATCCAAAGAACGACAGTGCAAAGGTACTGGAGCAGGTGTTCAGGGAATGTGACAGGGAAATTCTTGTCCGTCATCCTCAGACTTTGTCCATGATTACCTTTGAGCTGTTTCGCGCCGGTAGCTATGCGGCGTTTGCAAAAGGCTGTTCGCTGATGGAGGAGATGATTTCCAGGCCAAAGCAGAATGGGCTACAAGAGGAGGACACCCGGATACTAACCGGGCAGCTTGCCTTACTGCAATCCTTCGCTGCATTTAACGACATCGAAAAGATGAGTGCCCTGCATCGCAGGGCGTGGGAGGTATTGGGCGGCCCCTTCTCTAACCGTGCCGATTGGAACGATTCCTGGACCTTCGGCCAGCCCTCCGTGCTATATCTATTCTGGAGCAAGAGCGGAGCGCTTGACCGGGAACTTGCCTGCATGGACGAATGCCTGCCCTACTATATCCGCCTGACAGAGGGGCACGGAACCGGAGCGGACAGCGCCATGCGGGCGGAGGCTCTTTTGATGAGCGGAGATGACACTACCTCTGAATCCCTGTGCCACAAAGCAATTTATCTTGCCAGTGCTCAAGAGCAAGACAGCATCTGTATTGTTGCTGAAATAACCCTTTTGCGGATTGCCCTGCTGCGGGGGGATACGGAAAGCTTTGAGAACGTTAAGAAGAGTATTAATATGCGGGCCAAAACCGGCACTGAACCCGTAGTAAAAAGAATGGCTGATTTGGCGCTGTCCTTTGTTACCGTGCTGACTGGAGAGAATACCGTACCTGAATGGCTCACAGATTTGGATCGAATCACAGGTATTTTATACAATGTGGCAATTCCTTTCGGAGTGCTGACATATCTGCGTTGGCTGTTGTCCCAAGGACAGGACGCTAAGCTTCTGGGGATCGCGCAAGGGGTGCTTCCTGCGGCAGAGCAGCATCACTTTCTCCTGCCGCAGGTCTATTTTCATTTGTTCATCGCCATTGCTCACCATCGCTTGGGGCAAAAGGAAGCGGCGGCGACAGCACTGGACTGTGCCCTTTCCCTTGCCCTGCCGGACGGCATCCATCTCCCCTTTGCCGAATACGGCGAAGACCTTGCCCCTTTGTTGAAGTCACGGGAGAAGCAATCCGGCATGACCGGGCTTACGGCTCTGTGCAGGCGGCACAGGCTGGGGGTGGAGAAAATCCGAAAAGCCACCCGGCTAGGTCAGTTGACTCCGCGGGAACTGCAGGTCGCGCAATTGGCTGCCGGAGAATTGACCAACCAGGACATCGCCTCGCGGCTGCTTATATCACAGGAAACTGTCAAGACAATCATGAAAAGTATCTTTCAAAAGCTGGGCACTCGTTCCCGTGTACAGCTTAAAGACTTGAAAGATGCGGGGAAAATCTGAACATAAAGTAAAACTTCTTTCAGTGGGGGTTTTCTTCATCCCCCACTGAAAGTTAGTTGCACCAATGCAGGAGCTTAACGCCGCTTAGCTCCCACTTATAGAAGAGGGAGTATTAGCGACGGTTAGCTATTCGGATAAATATCCGTGGGAATATCCCTACGCTGAAAAGGCGTCGTACCTTTATGGTACGGCGTCTTTTTCTGTTCCCCAAAAGCTAATATTAAAAATAAATACCCGATGGGGGATATTTCCAAACCATAAACTACGGTATTTTAGAAATGTGGTACACCGCCCTGCTAAAAAATGGAGGAAAGGAGGCTTTCTATGCAAAACAGCAGAATCTTTCGCGCAGTGACACCCCTGGAGGGCGGCTGCCTACAGGTGGAAATGGAATCCGGCAGCACAGTTCATCTGTATATGCACCGGCGGCTACAATCGGTGCGGTTCGGGTTACTACGCAATCAGGATGTGTTTAGAAGTGTCACAACAGATGGATACCGTCTGATTTTTTACCGGGACGGCAACGAGGTGCTGGAGATTCCGGCGGCCACCTTTATGGATCTGCTGGCCATAGACCGCACCCAGTAGCCAGGCAGTCAAAAAAAGCTTTGTCACCCCAAAAACAGACTAATGGGAGTATATTGGGCAAACAAAACAAGGAGGGAATGTAAAAAATGAAACGAATAAGAAAACAAATTGGCAGCCTGCTGATAACCCTGTGCATGATAGTCGGCATGCTGCCTACAGCTGCGTTTGCAGTGGAGGGAGATGCTTTTACAGATAATGGAATAAAGTATGAGATCAAAACAGAGCCCACTGGAAGTGAGAATGGTGCAGTTATTCTAGTCAGCAATGATTATACAGAAGAGACCTACACCATACCTGATATGGTGTATAGTACAGGCAAAAATTATGATGTGATAGAAATTGGTGATAATGCATTTTCTCATTGTACTAATTTGAAGAGTGTAACTATTGGTAAGAACGTAAACAGTGTTTGGAGTACCGCGTTTATTGATTGCCCTAGTTTGACTAATATAAATGTGGATAAAAATAATACAAACTGCAGCTCTAAAGATGGTGTATTGTTTGTGGATTATGATGATGACAAAAGGCTGCTTCAATATCCCGTAGGAAAATCCAATCAAAGCTATGTTATCCCCGCTGGTGTAAATACTATTAGTCAGGGTGCATTTCTCTCATCTACTAATCTACAAAGTATAGAGATTCCAGAATCAGTTGGAACCATTAGCTATAGTGCATTTAAGTGGTGCACCGGACTAGATAAAATAACCTTTAAAGGAACAACTCCTCCTGAGTTTTTATCAACAAGTGTATTTGAGGGGGTTACCCATCCTATTGTAATCGTTCCAAAAGGATCGAAAGATGCTTATGAAACTGCTTTAAGCGGTTTTTTAGCTACTTATGATATTGTCGAAAACCCCGGCGAAGGGAATCTATCTATTCCCACCACCGCCGCAGAGCTTAAAAGCGAGCTTGAAAAAACCACAGCTCAGAGCATTTTAGTTTCAAAGGACATAAGCATGACAGAGGACATCACTGTGGGAGCAGATCACACGCTAAGCATTACCCATGGAAACACTCTTTCTACCGGGGAAAACAGCACCCTAACCATCCCGTCAGACAAAACTTTGACGCTCTCGGGGGCGGGTACCTTAAATGTAAACAACAATACTGTTGAAAGCGGTATTAGCATTGCCGGAAAGTTGGAAAGCAACGGCAGTAACATTATTGTTGCAAGTACATCTAACTATATAAATGGTATTGCCATAGATAGTGATGCAAAGATGCTTGTCCATGGGGGCACACTTAAAATCGAAAAAATCGAAAATTCTTCTATTTTTGGCATCGACGGTAGCGGAACGCTGGAAATCGATGAGAACTGTTCGATGACAGTCAAGAATGCTGAAGGCGGTGCAGGGAGCTCTACAACTGGAATCAATACCAATTTGACTATCAAAAACAGTACAGTGCTAGTTCAAAATGCGGAAAATACCATAGGAATTACTCTCGGTAATAGCAAAAAGTTAACAATGGAAGACGCAGTCATTGATGTGGATACAAATGCCGTTGGATTGCATTTTGGTGATAATGTTGTAATCACCGCAGATAGTAAAAGCAAGATTGTTTTGAACGAGGGCGTAATGCTGTATGGAGCAAATAACAAATTCAGCGACGGAGGACAAAAGTTAACTAATGAAGATTTTGTAACCGTTGGTGCAAAAGATGCCGCCGCATCGGAAAATGGTCTGTCAGCAGGCGATTATGTCTGGAACGGTACGTTATTTGCAAAGACCTACACAGTTACTGTCACAAATGGTAGTGGAAGTGGAGATTATGCCACTAATGATATTGTCAATATCACAGCCGACTCCGCACCTACTGGTAAACGTTTTAGGGAGTGGACTGTTGTTAGCGGAAGTATAACTTTAAATAATCCCAAAGCGAGCAGTACAACATTTACCATGCCTGCAAACGCGGTAGAGATAAAGGCAACCTATGAGGATATCACTGAGGTCACCGTTACCACAGCCGACCAGCTTAAAACCGAATTGGAAAAGACTGCAGCTCAGGTCATCAACGTTACAGAGGACATCGAAGTGAATCAGCTCACTGTTGTGTATGCAGCCCATACATTGAATATTGCCAGTGGTAAAACAGTCACTATTAAAGATTCATATGAAGAATCAGGAAGTATTTATATCAACAGTGATGCACTAACTATTACTGGTGGTGGCATCTTAGTTTGTGCTTCAAATAATGGTAATTTGGTTGGTGATAATAACACAGTAAATCTGAGCAATATAACTGTCAATGTGACTGGATTAAACGGTGGATTTTTAGTAAAAACCATTAATATGAATAATGGTGCAACAATCAATTGCCAGGAGTCTTTGGGAATTAAACTTGGAACTGATTATGTCCTTAATATTAAAGATGGTGGCGTTGTTAATCTAGAGAAGTCCTTCGGCCCTGATATTGAGAACTTTGGAACCATCAATGTAGATGGAGGAACGCTTAACATTAAGAAAGTTACTGGATCACAAGGTACCATTTTGAATCATGGTACACTCCAAGTCAGTACTACCGGCACTGTGACTGCTGAAGATGGCGCCAACATTTTCCTAGATGAAGGTTCTAAGATAGAAGGTATAAATAATAAATTTAAAGATCAAGGTTTTTGGCTAACTATCAGCAGTATAGTCACTGTAGATGCAAGCGATAATACTCCTTCCAGTAAAGCTCTTACTGCTGGTAACTATGTATGGGATGGTAGTAGTTTTAGTAAAAATATAATTAAGTTCAATAAAGAGCCTGAAGACCTAAGTTTGACAGAAGGTGAAATAGAAGGAAGTACAATTCTTAGTGTGAATGCCTATACTACCAACAATGAGACTATACGCTATCAGTGGTATAAATATGATGCCGAGAGAGATTATTATCCTTCTATTACAGGTGAAACAAATAGATATTTTAAAATACCGACTGATCTGACAGCTGGAAATTATAAGTATTATTGTAAACTTACGGCACCAGGTTGTGATAGCGTAAATACCCGTGAGGTCACCGTTATAGTAAATAAATCTGGTGAGGCGAAAACCTATCCTATTACCGTAAATAACGGTACAGCTGATCCTACTACGGCAGCGGAAGGCACAACAGTGAACATCACAGCCGACCCGGCACCAACTGAAAAGCAATTTAAGGAATGGACAGTTGTGAGCGGCGGCATAACTCTTGTCAATGCACAGACGGCAAGCACAACCTTCACTATGCCAGCAAATGCAGTGGAAGTGACAGCGACCTATGAAGCTATTCCAGTGAGTACCTACACTGTTACTGTAAACGACGGTACGGGTGGCGGAACCTACAATGAAGGGGAAACCGTGACCATCACGGCCAATACCGCACCCAGCGGCAAACAGTTCAAAGAATGGACAGTAGTCAGCGGCGGCATAACTCTTGCCAATGCACAGGCGGCCAGCACAACCTTTACCATGCCAGCAAAAGCAGTAGAAATAACAGCAACCTATGAAGACCTACCGGCTTCCACATACTCCATAACAGTTCAAAATGACGGCAATGGAACAGCTAACGCCAATGTAAACTCTGCTGCAAAGGGAACAGAAATCACCTTAACAGCCACAGCGAAGGAGGGCTACCGCTTTAAGGAGTGGCAAGTAGTAAGCGGTGGCGTGACAATAAACAGTGGCAAATTCACCATGCCTGCTGAAAATGTAACAGTAAAAGCAATTTTTGAAGCAATTCCGGTAACAACGTATACCGTAACTTTCAACTTAAATGGTGGTAAGCGCACAGGAGGCGGAGAATTGACTCAGACTGTTGTAAGCGGCGATTCTGCAACAGCACCTACCCTTAGTCGCAGCGGATATACCTTTAAAGGTTGGGATAAAGCTTTTACCAATGTGACCTCTGATTTGACGGTTACGGCAAAATGGAGCTATAACGGCGGTGGTTCCTCGGGCGGCAGCTCTTCCTCCGGTGGAAGTTCCAGCAGAAGAAGTCCCACAAAGATAACCATTGCAAAGGAAAGACAACCGAACCAGCCGGTTACCGCAGTGGCTTCTGTAACGGCAACAGCCGGAACAAACGGCACAGCCAGCGTATCCATCCCGAATAAAGCGATAACCAATGCAATTACCAAAGCAAAGGCTGAAGCAAAGAAGCAGGACAAAACTGCAAACGGCATTTCTGTGGAATTGAATATCACGATGCCACAAGGCGCAACCGCGCTGACAGCAATCCTATCCCAAAATTCTTTGAACAGCCTTGTGAGCGCAGGCGTAACGCACCTTACCATTAACGGATCTCCTGTCACCGTAACCTTTGACCAGAAAGCGCTGGCAGAAATCCAGAAGCAGAGCAGCGGCAATGTGAATATTACAATTGCTCCCCAAGTAAACCTTTCCGAAACGGCAAAGAGAATGATTGGCACAAGGCCGGTATATAATATCACAGTGGGCTATGGCAATAACAGTACAGTGTCCAGCTTCGGCGGTGGTATTGCTACTGTAGCCATCCCTTACACACCAGCAAATGATGAAGCTATCGGCGGACTGTATGCCGTTTACGTAGATGAAAAGGGTAATGCTACCCGTGTGGCAGGCTCGGCTTATGACGCAAATAGTGGCTGCGTCATCTTTACCACGACCCATTTCTCTATGTATGGTGTAGGCTATACCGCACCAAGTGCGAAGTTTACCGACATCAGAACCCATTGGGCCAAAGAAAGCATCGAATATGTTGCGGCAAGAGGAGTTTTATGCGGTACATCGGAAACCACTTTTGCCCCTGACACAGCCATGACTCGCGGAATGCTGGTTACAGCTCTTGGCAGACTGGCAGGCGTGGATGTAAGCAGTTTTACTACCAGCAGCTTTACCGATGTTAAAGCAGGAAGTACCTTCCAGTCCTATATTGAATGGGCGTATCAGAAAGACATCGTTCATGGAATCGGCAACAAGCAATTTGCTCCTGACAGGGCAATCACCCGTGAGGAAATCGCGGCTATTTTCGCAAACTTCGCTAAGGCTACCGGTTATACCTTGCCTGTGTCCCGTGAGGCAACTACCTATGCAGATGCTTCCAGTATCAGCAGCACCTACAAAACTGCGGTTACAGCTATGCAGCAGGCAGGTATCATGACAGGCGGAACAAGCAACAAGTCTAACCCAAAATCAAATGCTACCCGTGCGGAAGTTTCCTCCATGCTTCATCGTTACATCAAGCTGACTATTTCATCAGATACTACTGCTCAATAGCTGTACTATATGGAAACATGAATGTACATCTCTTTAAACTTCTCACTATTTCTTCATTTATTAGCAAAACTAACATATTCAATATAAATTAAATACCAGGAGATTTTTCTCCTGGTATTGTTTTTTTTAGGACCTTAATATTTACAGGTTAGTGAACTCCCTTTCTGCTTGCCATTAACGGCATAGCTAGTCCAGCCAGTCCATAAATAGATTTCCCGATTAATACAGTTAAAGGTATGGTAAAAGCTGGCTCTATTACACCAAGGGATTCTGGATAATGTGTAAAGAAATTTTCTCCCAATAGATCAAATGCATAAGGTAATGGAAGATAGTTAACCAGTATCACCACTACCATCAGCACAAAAATTATTGCTCGATAGTATCGCCCTCCCAACATTCCTGCCCCAAACACAAAAAGCATAGCCGGCAGTAATGTTGTGGCTATGGGCACTGCAGAAAGCAAAACAAAGACTATAATAATGGTTCCGTAGCGCAACATCTGGAACCGGACTGGCTCCATAGGGGTTGCTTTAGTTAAAGCTTGTACATTCTTTTCCTGTTGTGAATAGTAAATAGAAATAAAGAAAAGCAAAGCAACAAGTAAAATTGGTAACACTTTAGCAAGGTACGCTCCATAGCTCCAGCCAGAGAATGGAGCAGTATTTGCCACGCCCAAAATAATCTCCCCCCACATGATGTGGCGACTATATAGAGCAGAAATAATTAAGAGCCCGAGAAAGAATTTATTCAGAAGGAGCCGTTTAAGTTCATATTTAAATAATTTCGTCAACATTTAACTCCTCCTCTTTAAGTCCGCAGGCCTGCAAAAAATCTTGCCAAGTGATGGCTTTCATTTGGGGAATACTCTGATATAGTTTAGCTAAAATTTTATCCATATTGGCTTCACCCCCCACCAGTTCCGTAGCTAACAAAATTTGCAGGGGCATTTTTTGGTATAAGTTGGTGCTGCGATTGATTCCCTCAATTTTAACAACATATTTTTCGGGTAGTATCTCTAGGTATTCTGGATGTCGGTTATAAAAATTATTATTTTTATATTTCACACCCTGCTTCCATTGGTCTACATAATTTTTTTGCGCATATTCTTCCCCATATTTTTCCTTCATTATTCGATAAGTAGTATAAACGGTAAGTCCTTCACTGGTCCAATCTTTATTCCCCGTATCTTTAATGTATTTCCAACTCCACCACTGATGAACAATTTCATGGGCCAGCACTTCAGCACTGGATGCTCCATTTAATTTATTGCTCAAGTTGCTATCACTAAAAACTGTCTCTTGCATAATGCTGAAATTTGTATATGCTCTTCCCCCGAAATAGAACACCGTTCCTTGGAGTATTTTCAAGGGGTGATTCTCAGAAACATTATGTAACTTTCCATAGTGAGCAACACAATAAGCAATAGTATCCTCCATCATTTTTTGGCCACTCATCTTTTTCATAAGAGGCTCATGTTTACGACTATAGTATAATTCTAGGGGCATATCTTCGTCGCCCAACTTCTTCTGATCATAGTCACCTGCTAGTACCATGAAGAATTTTTCCTTATTATGTACAAGCCAAGTTTTATTATCCCCCTTCTCAGCGAGGAGCTTAACCGTACCACCGTTCACAATTGGCATGAGTCCAACAGGCATAGTGAGCCGACCTGTAATCTGGGGACCTTTCTTGCCATCCTCCACGTGTAGGAGCGGGGAAAGTTCATCAGTTTTCAAATCGATATATTTATCACTAATATTGGTTGAGAATAGAATATCTCCAAAAATTTTATGAATTTTCGGTACACCGCTGTATTCTATAGTTAGCTTGATTTTTCCATCATCAGGCACCGATGTTATTTCCCTTATTGCTCAACTTTTTAAATGTTATCTCTTTTCCATTTGCCCTGATGCCGTGAATAGTATAACCCTGATTTATACTAAGCGTGCATTCTTGGACATCACCGTTCAAATTGTGCAGAGAATAAATTGCCTTTCCTAGAAGGCTCCCTCTCTCGGTATTAAAGGAAATTTCTAAATCTGTGTTTAACAACTCAAGCTGTTTATTATTTGGCGTTTCGACCCTTCGAAGAGGACTTTGGTCAATATAAGGTTGATGTATATAAGCATAATATCCACTGATAATAAGTGTCCCAGCTAGTACAGGGATATATACTCTCTTCAAATTATGTAAAAAGGAACCCAATAATCCTTTACCGTATCGACGAACACATAATAACCCTATTAACCACAGCCCACCAAGTATTAAAAACCAAAACAATCTATTGTGCTTCATCAAACGAAATACTATGGTGTTGCTAAAATAATCAGATAACGCGGGAATAGGCGGATTGATCCACCGTAAAATGTTATTGGAAGAAAACAAGGGACTAAAACTAAGCAACATAAACGCAAGAAATATTACCATACTGAGATCTAGGCGACAGAAAATCTGATAAAATACTGAAGCTGCTAAAATTGCTAACACCACAGAAGGTAACGTAAAGAGAAAGAAGCTGTTCCAATAAGTATATGGATCAAAGATATTTCCCATTTCCATAACTGTAAAAGGAAAATACAGTGTTGCTGCAAGAATAACACTGACAATTGCTGCTGTTCCCAGGGCTAACAATCTCACAACATTTAATATTAAGGGGGACACAACACTATCCATTAATGCCCCAGTTTGATGTTTGTGCACTCGGTCAAATTCTAGCAGGGTCAGCAATCCAAATAAGACTGCACCCCCCAGTGCTCCGGCTATGCACGGATTTACAATCAGATTACCGGATACCGTTTCAGCAAGCATATTTTGGTTTAACTTATAAAGTATATCGGGAGTCACCTTATATCCAACCAGGGGACAAAGTATGGTCAATAGACTAATCAAATATACAATTTTCGAGTGAAAAATACGATTAACTTCCACTCTATAGTAGGAAAAGAGGTTCATCGTTCCGTTACCCCTTTCTCCATAATCAGATACATATAGGCATCCTCCAGGGTAGGTTCTACAACTTGCGCAAAAGTCGGCAGTGTTTCTGCTACAATACGGCAAGCAACTCCACGTACCGTATTAACTCGGGCTGTTACCTGATATTTTTTGTTAGTACTTGCTCCCCCTTGTTTTTCAAATACTCCCACATGGTTGTGGGCCAAAGCAATCAATTGCTCCGGCGTACCCTTAAATAAAATTTTGACCGTGATTAATAATAATCAAGCGGTCACACACCGATTGTACATCTTCAATTATGTGGGTGGATAATATAACAAGCTTATCCTGGGCCATCTGTGAAAATAAGTTACGAAAATTAATACGTTCCTCCGGATCAAGCCCCACGGTGGGTTCATCAAGAATCAGCAGTTCGGGACTACCCATCAGGGCCTGAGCAATCCCCACACGCTGCCGCTGACCCCCGGATAAAGTGGAGATCCGCGCTTTTTCTTTCTCCCTCAGATTGGTCTTTTGAATAACCTCCTCTATCGCCTGCTTGCTATTTTTTATTCCTTTCAAAGCAGCCATATAATCGAGAAATTGCCAAACGGTAAGTTCATCATATAACCCAAAGGATTGAGGCAAATAGCCTAAATTTGCTTTTAGCTTTTTCTCATTCTTCAACAAAGAAACATCATCTAAAAAAATTTCTCCGCTAGTTGGTAGTAGTTCTGCCACTAACAGCTTCATCAGCGTAGATTTCCCCGCTCCGTTAGGGCCCAAAATCCCCAGGAGGCTAGGGCTTTCCATCTGTAGGGAAATGTCTTGTAATGCTTTTTTCCCTTTGTGATAAATCATATTTAAGTTTTGCACTGAAATCTTCATGGTGTTATGGTCCCTTCTTTTATTATTAAAGGGAACACATACAACAAAAAGGTTCATTAATATCATAAAATAAATTATATTGCTTATAATTAAAACGTTAAAAACAAAATTACTATATAATATTCTTTAAAGATGAGTATAAGAGATTCCGAGGTGATCCCATTGGATAAAATACAGCTGCAATATATCTTGAATTCCAGTACATATGCTTTTTTAAGTGTTAATAGATATGGAATTATCGAACAAGCAAATGAAAGAGCCGAGGAAGTTTTCGATGTAAATAAAAACAATAACCATGTTTCCTTTGCTTCCGACTCGATTAAGAAAAATGATCTTGTTGTTTATATAACTGATAACTTCGGAATAAGTGAGGGTGATCTGACCTCTGAAGATTTAAGTACCATGGGAATTAAGGGGGTCGACATAAGCAAAGGAAGTAGTATTATTGCCATTGGCTGCTATAAAAATGAGGAAATAGAGCCTGTACTAAAATGTTCCACAAATCCTAGTGACAACATATTACAGGTAGAAACCTACTTTATGGGGATAAATATTAATATTGTTCTCACTGCTAAACCTAAAAAATTTAAAATAAAAATTGGAGCCAACCAATTTCAAAACACAAATCCCACCCAATTAAAGATGATGCTTATCTTTAACGGTATGGACAATAAGGTTAAATATTATTCTCAAGGAGAAAGTCCTCAAGAAACTTTTAAAAATGTATTGTCCGGTTTGCCTTACAAAGGAAAAAAAGATTTTTACTATATACCTAACCTCACTAATTGCCAACTAACAGAAGCTATCGGTGAAAACATCATCAGTAAAAAGATCCTGGCAGCAATAAAAAATACTAATTTTTCTAATGAAGAGGACTCAATTTTTCTGAATAATAGTTTTATTCATTATTGGCTATACAAAACAAAAACCACCGAAGATGGTGATTTTAAGATTATACTTAAAATGGTAAATATTATGACCTGCTATTCTGAGACTTTAACATGGATAGACGAAATTGCCACACAGCAAATTAATCTAAATGCAGGAAATAAAAATGATTATATCCATAAATTTAGCGGAATCATAGGCTCCAGTAGCGAAATTATGAATGTTAAATATATGGCTAACAGAGCAGCCCAATCTAATTCCACCGTCATAATTTATGGAGAAAGCGGGACAGGAAAATCTTTGCTAGCAAAAATGATTCATAAAAACAGTAAATATGCCTCTATGCCCTTTGTCGAAGTAAACTGTGCCTCTATTCCGGAAACTTTGGCTGAAAGTGAATTTTTTGGTTATGAGAAAGGAGCCTTTACAGGAGCCGTTACTAATGGTAAAAAAGGTTTTTTTGAATTAGCCCAAAATGGGACAATATTTCTGGATGAGATTGGCGAGCTAACTTTAGCTATGCAGGCCAAGCTTTTAGAAGTTATGCAAAACAGGAGCTTTTATAAGGTTGGTGGAATAAAGAAAATAGCCGTTAATACTAGGATTATTATTGCTACTAATAAAAATTTAAAAGAATTGATTAAAGAAGGCAGATTTCGTGAAGATTTATATTACAGAATTAATGTACTCCCCATTACATTACCTCCCTTACGGGAAAGAAAATGTGATATAAACAGACTAGCACAAAAACTATTAAGGGATATTTGTAACAGATTAAATGTAGAATTAAAGGTAATTTGTAAAGAAGCCCTATCCAAGATCCTTGAATATGACTGGCCCGGGAATATTAGAGAGCTGGAGAATGTCCTAGAAGCAGCCGTTAACCTTTGTGAAAACAATATTATTCAGCAAAAGGATTTGTTAATTAATGATGTTGTGGATAATGATCATAAAAGCCTCAAGCAGCTCCTAGAAGAAGTGGAAAAAGAAATAATCCAACAGCAGATGCTTTTATTTCAGGGAGATAAAAAGAAGGTCATGGAAAACTTAAATATAGGTAGATCCAACTTATTTAGCAAACTAAAGAAATACAATATTAAGAATCCATAAAAATGGACAGTATCCAAAATTTTGGACTAAAACATATTTCTAAGCAAATGTGCAAATCTTATTCCATTAAAAAAATATATCATGGAGGGCCAGTATGACAATGAAAGATATAGTAAGGCAAGGAATAGAAGATAGGATTAGAAATCTCAAAGGTAATATTGGTATTTGTTATTATGATTTTAGTACGAATAAATACCTTAGTATGGGAAATTGTGACGTATTTATAGCCTCCGGTATTATTAAAATACCTATATTAATAGCAGCCTTTAATCAAATACATCAAGGACTTATCTCCAAGCATGACCTGATAAAAATCAAAAATGAAGATAAAATCCCCTCTTGTGGAGCTTTATCCTATTTACATGATGGAATCGAAGTTACTATTGAAGATATTTATAACTTAATGATCATCATAAGTGACAACACGGCCACAAATATCCTAATAAAATTGCTAGGCATGGATAATATTAATGGAACCATAAATAGCATGGGATATAAAAATACTGTTCTAAATAGACTACTATTTGATGAAAAGGCCATTAAGGAAGGAAAAGAGAATTATTATTCCCTGAGAGAAGTAGCAGATATGCTTTATAAGATGTATAAAAGACAATTGATTTCTGAACAAGCCAGCAGGGAAATGGAAAAGATTATGATCGAGCAACAAAGAAATCAAATAATCCCTTATTACTTTAACGAAGAAATCAAAGTAGCCCATAAAACTGGAGAAGATGATAATATTATTCATGATGTGGGCATAGTTTTAATGGGAAAACCCTTTATGTTATGCATGGGAGCAGATAATGTGGATGTCAGGAAAGCAGAAAGTGCCATGAGAGATATCGCCTTAATCTGTTATAGCAATTCAAACCATAAACTAGCTAAGGCTTTTAAGTTCGATACCTAGTAAAGAGCCATAACTTATAATTATATTTTTAAATTAGACCAAAAAAGACTAAGAAAATGCGGATTTCCTCCATACTTGCTTAGTCTTTTTTACTTATTTACTGCAATCGAAAACTTGGTATGAGTATTGCAATATATATCAATTAAGTAATTGATATATATTGCAATTTTTTTAAGAAGAAAGGAGATCTATTATGGATTTAGTTATTAAAAACGGCTTCGTTATTGATCCGAAAAATAGGATTTATGCAAAATTAAACATCGGCATCAACGCAGGGAAAATAAGAGCTGTTACCAGCAGTAATCTCGAAGGAGATAAAATTATTGATGCAGCTGGTCTGACCATTTCCCCCGGCTTTATTGATGCCCATATGCATGAAGACTCATATGATGTGGATAATGATGAATTCCACATTAATGTATTCGATTGTATGGCGAGGATGGGTGTAACAACTGCAATTGGAGGGAACTGTGGCAGTGGACCTAATAGACCGGATTTATATCTAGATGCCGTTGATAAACACGGTCTTCCTGTCAATTTTGGAATTCTTGTACCCCATGAGGAATTGAGAAGATCTGTAGGAGAAAATAACAAATATAAAAAAGTCCATCCCGAAAATATTGAGAAGATGAAGAATCTAGCCAGAAAATATGTGGATAAAGGTTGTCTAGGAATCTCCTTTGGTATTAGATATGTACCCGGTCTTGCAAGGGAAGAACTATTAGCAATTTCCCAAGTCCTGCAAAAAGATAATAAAGTGGTTTCGGCCCATATAAGAGATGATGCTAAGCAGGTTATACCTTCCACTAGGGAATTAATAGATATCGGGCTTACCTTGGGGATACCCGTACAAGTTTCCCATATTGGCAGTATGGGAGCCTATGGCCAAATGGAAGAGCTCTTAACATTAATCGATAATTATAAAGCACAAGGAATGGATATTTCCTCCGATTGTTATCCTTATAATGCTTTTAGCACAGGAATTGGTGAAACCACTTATGATGAAGGTTTCCTGGAAAGATATCAAACAACCTATGACAGTATTGAAATTGCTGAGGGCGAATTTAAAGGGCAACGGTTAAATGAAGAACTATTTTTCAAACTTCGTAAGGAAAACCCCGAATTAATCACTGTAGGTCATGTGATGAAAGACGAAGAAGTTGATATGGCTATAACTCATCCCGCGGTTTTAATCGGAAGTGATGGTTTTATCCATGATTCCCAGGGGCATCCCAGGGCCAGCGGAACTTTCCCCAGAGTTATTAAAAAATATGTCAAGGAAAAGAAAACTTTAACTCTTTACAGTGCCATTGAAAAAATGACATATCTTACTGCCCAAAGATATGGATTAGAACAAAAAGGTGGACTTTCTGTAGGCCAAGATGCAGATATTGTTATCTTCAATTTTGCTGAAATCAGTGATAATGCTACTTTTGAAAATCCCACTTTGCCTCCTACGGGAATAAAATTTGTCCTGGTCAATGGGAAAATTGCTGTTAAAGATGATAAAATCCTCACCAGAAAACTTGGCAAATCCATTAGAAAGTAGCTTATCTATAAATGCTATGAAGGGAGGGCAGAAAGAACTTTTGCAATTTTAAATAGTTTATTTAATAATAAGAATAGGAGGAAAATTATGAAGAGCGATTCCACAACTCCTGAAAGTAGAGGTTTTAGAAGAGAAATTGGCTTATTTGGTGGTATTAGTCTTGTGGCCGGGATGACCATAGGATCAGGAATTTACTACTTAGGAAGCTATGTACTACAACGTGCTGAGATGAGCATAGGTTTAGCTTTGTTATGCTGGATTATTGGAGGGGTTGTCTCCATGCTAGGTGGTCTGTGCTTTGCCGAGCTAGGTGCATCCATGCCTGTGGCAGGAGGTATGACCATATACCTAAGTAAGGCTTATAGTCCGGCAGTTGGATTTATCAATGGTTTTTGTTTATTATTTGTAAATGGTTCCGGTTCCATTGCGGCCTTATCAATTGCTTTTGTTACAGCTTTTAATGTTTTAGTTCCTATGAGTAGCATGACCATTAAACTCCTGTCCATTTGCCTAATTATACTTCTTACAGTATTAAATTTCCGAGGAGTAAAAGTTGCTTCTATCTTTCAAAACTTTACTATGGTGGCACGAGTAATTCCTTTATTTCTTATTATCCTGTTAGGTGTTACCATGGGGAATGAACCTCTCAATTTGAGTTTTGTTCCTGCTAGTGGTCCACTGAATATCACCGGTATGATTACTATGATAGCCTTTGCTACTTTTGCCAGTTTATGGGCCTATGAAGGCTGGGCCAATTTAAATACTGTGGCCGAAGAAATGAAAAATCCTAAACGTGATCTTCCCTTATCAATTATTATTTCTTTAGCTTTTATTACAATTGTTTATACTTTATTTAACTTTGCTATCTACAAAGTATTGCCGGCCCAGGAGATAGCATCTATGATTGATTCCGGAAATATATATTTAGGTTCCGAAGTTGCCAGCAGATTAATGGGCAACTTGGGCTTCTATGTGGTTTTAATAGGTATGGCCGTAGGTATTATCGGAACCATCAATGGGGATGTGTTGACATTTCCCCGTACATATTACGCCATGGCTATGGAAGGCTATTTCCCCCAATCATTTAAAGAATTACATCCAAAATATCGTATTCCCCATGTTGCCACCATTGTTCAGGCCATCATTTCCATTATACTGGTTATGATGAGGAACTTAGAACAACTTACAGGACTAGTTATCTTTACTAGCGCCGCTTTAAATATGCTGGCTATTGCCGCAGTTCTTGTCTTCCGGAAAAGATATCCTGATTTAGAGCGTCCTTACAAGGTTTGGGGGGGCGTACCAACAGTAATAATCACTTTAGTTCTTTTTACTATCTTGCTCATTAATGAGTTTATCAGTGATCCTTTTAACTCTTTAATCGGATTAATTGTGCCGGTAATAGGTATACCCGTTTATCTTTACTTTAAAAAGAAAAACGGCGGTGTTGACTATCAAGGTGCTAACCTAGATTAATTAAGGAGGAGTGATTTAAACTTTGAGAGATCTAATCTTAGAAAAACTGAACACTGCCCAAGGTAAGGTGGGTTTCTACTATAAGAACCTTGTGACAGAGGAAGAAATAGCTTTTAACGACAATGATACATTTCTGGCGGCCAGTGTAATTAAATTACCTATTGTTGCAGAAATATTTCGCCAGGTAGCTTTAGGAAATGCTCAGCTCTCAGAAACAATAACTGTCAAAAATAACGAAAAGATGCCCAGTTGTGGAGCACTGAATTTGTTCACTAATGAACCTGAAGTTGATATAAAAACCCTTTGTAACCTGATGATTGCCCTCAGTGATAATACAGCCACTAATGTGTTGATGAAATATTTTAGTATTGCTAAATTAAACAAGGGCTTTCAGGAAATGGGATTAGCCCAAACTAAAATTAATCGCCTGTTGTTTGATGAGACGGCCCAAAAACAAGGCAAAGAAAATGTTATTGTCCCAAAGGAAATCGGTTATTTGTTAGAAAAGATATATCGTAAAACATTTGTTAACGAGCAAGTATCTACGGAAATCGAAAATATTTTATTAGAACAACAGATCAACCATAAAATCCCCGGGAAATTGCCAGATAGCATTAAGGTAGCCCACAAGACGGGGGAAGATGACGGCATCACCAACGATGTAGGCATTGTATATGCACCTGAACCTTTTGTTATCGTTTTTGCTGCTAATGATACTAATGTACCTGAGTTTGAACAGACAATTCGCGAAATTTCATATCAATGCTGTAAACTTTAGCAAATAAAGCTAACATAAAAGGCTGTCTCCATATTTTTGAGACAGCCTCTTCTTTTTCTAAATTAACTATTTTCACTCTCTGATTACACGGTAATACCTCGTATACATCCGGCTTGTAGCTGTATGTTTAATGCCCTTTTTCTCAAATATTAATCCGGCGCCCATCTGATCAGAATATTCCCAACCTTGATGTTCCATCATTTCAATAAACGGCTGAAAGCCATCTTTATTACGAACTATGTACTTTTTAGGTCTTTCTGATATTAAAACAATCTTCTCATCAGAGATATGTAATTTCCCTATGGCAATAACCATTTTAACGGGATTTCCTTCTTGAAAGATTACATCCTTATTCAGGATAATCCCCACCAAAATTAGAACTAATATCAAGCCAATAACTTTCTTGTTATTTCCCATTATTGGGACCTCTCTTTCCAATTCCACCATTTAAGCTTTTCTGGTTCAGGACTTTCTTCACTAGCATAATATACTGCACATCTAAAAACATACAACATACATCTATCAACTTTCCTTCCTTGATAGATACACAATTGCTCATAGAGTTCTTCGGGATTCTTCCCTTTTAAATCTGCTACTGAACGAATCCCCAGATTATATAAATCTTTTGATATGGCAGGTCCCACACCAGGTATAGTTTGTAGCTCTTTTAGGATCTCTTTCATAATTGCCCCCAAATATTATTATATTTTTTAATATACCGTTAATCTTGCCTTGAAAAGATCTACACCTTGAATTCGTTCACCCTATAGTATCTAATGTAAAATTCTTTTCCCTGGCAATCTTGGCTAAGACTCTATAAAATGTTCCATCAATTTTGTACGGTTTACCCCAGACTATTATTTGCCCCATTTTATCCTCCTCAAACATACTAGGCATGGCAAAGTTTATTCTTTTTACCGGCACAAACCCTTTGTATATTATTAACCTATTAGAAAAGGGAGTTTTTACTCTATCTTCAGCTTTTTCGATTGTTTCCAAAGGTGCAACTAATGATTCAATTTGGCCTTTATTTGTAATAGTTAACTTTTCATCAGTCAGATTATTATAAAGGACAACTTTTGCTGGTGCCAACCAAATTATTAATACTAGAAATATACTAACTACTCCCATGAAACTTAAAAGCTTTTTCATTTTTAAGATCTCCTTCAAAATCTGTTCATAATTATTATGACGCATAATTATAAATAAGGTTTCCAACCTGCGCTAATTATGCTTTTACCTTGTAATTACTTTAATGCTTTGAATAAAATCGGCGTTTACAAGCTCCGAACCTTTTTTAGTTTCAACCTCGATCCAATTCTCATTTACTTCAATTATTTTTCCTATTACAGTTGTTCCCAATGATCCGGTAGATATTTTGCAATTCTCCCCTAGATATTTTTTAATTATTTCATTAGCCACAGGTCTTACACCCCTTCTCTTCTTTATTTTTAACACCAAAGATTCTTGGACTCTTCGTTGCTGAGGCAAAATAACAAAAAACAATACAAACACTGGCAGATATATAGAAATCCATGCAGCTGAATTCAATTCATCCTCACCTCTAAAACTTAGGTTTCTCTTAACAAGATTTTATTATTTCTTACTGTATTATTCCATCCTTTTTATATAAGTAGAATATAATTTTATTGAACCATAAGCAAAAAGGGAGTGTTGCAAAACTACTTTTAAAGTAGTTAGCAGCCCTCCTTTTTTCTATATAAAATAAATAAAACACCAGAGTATTTAAGAAAAAACTTTTGGTGTTTTTTGATTGCTGATTTTAGGCATAGTTTAATAAG